>JBPOJO010000063.1:0-1534 GCA_052033485.1 Bacteroidota bacterium
ATCAAAATTCGTATAAAACCGCCGTTTTGGAAAACTTGGTGGTTCATTTTGCTCTCAACCCTTGCTTTTTTTGGTTCAATTTACGGTATTTATCGTCAAAGGGTGCGTATCATCAATGCACAAAAAATTAAACTTCAAAAATTGGTCGACCAACGGACGGCGGAAGTAGTGGAGAAAAATCTCTTCTTGGAAAAGCAAAAAAATGAATTGGAACGCTCGTATGACAACGTTCGAATCATTGGTGAAATCGGTCAAAAAATTACCGCTATTCTCGATGTTGACCGCATCATAGAAACCGTCTACAAAAATGTCAATATGCTGATGGACGCTTCTGCCTTCGGTATCGGTATTTTGAGCAGCGACAAAGCAAGAATTGAGTTTCGGGGTTTTATCGAAGACGGCAACAAACTACCGGACGATTTTGACGATGTGAGTAATAATGACTGTCTCTCCGTTTGGTGCTACAAAAACAGCAAAGAAGTTTTGATTAATGATTTTGACAATGACCACATTCGATATATTGACAATGCGATTAAAATCAATGTCGGCAGAAAACCCGAATCCGTTATTTATGTCCCTTTGTTATTGGAAAATGAGGCGGTAGGCGTTCTGACGGTGCAAAGTTTCAAAAAAGATGCTTATTCGGCAAACAATGTTACACTTTTGCAAACCTTAGCTTCTTATATAAGCATTGCGATAGACAACGCAAACGCTTATACACGCTTAGACCACGCAAAAGAGCAACTTGCCGCCAAAACAACCGCACTTTTAGACAGTATTCGCTACGGAGAAACGATTCAAAAGGCGATTTTGCCCAACTCGCAGCGATTTTATGCCTTTTTTACGGATTATTTTGTCATTTACAAACCGAAAGATGTTGTTTCGGGCGACTTTTATTGGGCAGTCGAAGATAATCACCAACTCTTTTTGGCAATTGTGGATTGTACCGGACACGGCGTTCCGGGTGCGTTCATGTCCATGATTGGCAATACTTTATTGAGCGATATTGTCAGTCAGCGAAATATTCACGAGCCTGAAAATATTTTGGAAGAATTGCATAATGCTGTCAGAATCGCTTTGCATCAAGAAGATATGCAAAATTCGGACGGTATGGACGTTTGTTTGGTGCGCATCAAAACTGCTCCCGACAACAAAATGAACATTGTTTTTGCCGGTGCCAAAAGACCTCTTTTTTATGTGCGAGACGGCTATTTGTTTGAAGAAAAAGGCTTTAAAAAATCTATCGGCGGTCGTCAAAAAGAAATTGAAAGAAAGTATACGCAAAAAGAAATCAGTTTGAAACGCGGTGATTTAATCTACCTCACAACTGACGGATATGTAGACCAAAACAATTCCGCAAGGATTAAATTCGGAACGTTGAAATTTAAAAATATTCTCCGACAAGTCTGCCGCTATTCCATGAAAGAGCAAGAACGCATATTGATTGAAGAAATGAAATTACACCAAGAAAAAGCCGAACAACGCGACGATATTGCTATTATCGGTATCAGGCTCTAAATTTATTTTATGCAAA
>JBPOJO010000138.1:0-4055 GCA_052033485.1 Bacteroidota bacterium
ATTTTTTGAGTGAAATTTAATGTTATGGATATTTAAAGATGTCCATAACGCAAAACTACAATTCAAGAGTAGCTTTTGCAAATAATTTTCTAATTAATTCGTCATTAATAACCAAAGAACAGTCGTCAGTCATGCGCATAAACATCTCCAAATTTTTCTTCGATAAAAATAATATGAAAAACAGAGCCGTTGCGCAAACCTAAAAAAGGCCTGTTGTCGCCCGAAGCCCTGAAAACGGTCAAATGTCTAACATCGGGACTTACAAATGCGGGAAGTTGCGGCTTGATTTGTTCAACAGGTATTTTTTCCGTGCCAAATCCATGTCTTTGCGTTGTGTTGATTTTCTCCCAAGTCAAATTACTAATTTTCTGCAATCGAACAATAAAATCCGCATAGAATTTATAGTCTGATTGCGGCTTACTTTGCAAATATCTGAAACAAAAAATCGGATAGTCGAAACTTTGCGAAACCTCCGACTGAATTTTTATCTTTTTCGGTTGTTGATTGTGTTTCTTTATCGGCATCTGTCATTCAATTTGTGTCGAAAAATAATCTTTCAACAGCTCGTAAGAGATTTCAGATTGAGGTTTATCGTAAAATGTTTTTCGCCAAGGCGACTCTGCGTGTGTCATTTTCATCAACTTGATTGCGGAAAACTGCCCGTACTCTTCCATAACCTCTTCAAAAAGTTTTTCTTCCGCGTCCGATAAATTTATGATGCTTTCGTCGCCATTGAGCATGAGCGCAGCTTGCCCAAATTCTTTAAAATGAAAATAAGCTTCCGGAACAACGGGTCCATATTGCCACGCTTCAATTTTTTCATCAAAAAGTTTTTTATCAAAAACGGCAATAAAAAAACCTTGCAAATAATAGAGTATCTTCTGCAATTTTAAATTAGAAATCGTTTCACCTTGATTAAGGTCGGTACTTGCAAGCACTTTATTCGCAATATCTATCACAGAATAGCTCATAGGACTAAAAGTTAAGAGACAACATAGAAAAAGGAATAACGCAAAGATACAAAAAAAACAAAACGTCAAAGAAAAAAAAACGATTTTATTTTATCCTCTTCGCTTTTCGCCTGCCTGAATCTTTGGTAAAGTGTCATGTTTTTTTGCGGTTTTTTTGTGGGGTTTTGCGTTGCAATGATAGGGATTTTTTTGTTTTCCAAATGAAATTTTTTGCTTTTTCGTTCATTATTTTTGAAATTTGCACTTCAGTAAAACAGAAACCAATGATAACAATTGAAACGGTTTTTCCGATACTTGCGCTTTTGAAAAACAAATCATACAACAGTATCTCTGATGTAAATTCAACAGATATTGCAGATAACGGAACGGGTTTTTTTATTACAGATAAGGGCGATTTTATGTCTGTCGGGCATAATTTTGAGAAAACGCATGATGATATAAGCACGTATGAACTTGCCGATTTCTACGCCGTTTTAGTGTCGGAAACCGGAATTGAATTGCGTAAAATTATTGATTATCAGGCAATTTATAAAAAAGATGAGCCTGAAGAAGAAAGTGCTTTATCGGGAAAAGATGTTGCAATTGGAAAAGTTGAGTTGAGAACGGACGAAAAATCATCATTCGGATTTGACAATGACGGTTCATTTATCAGCGGCTATGTAAAAGACAAAGAGTATTTTTTTGAGGAATATTTTGAATACGAAGAGCGGAGCAGCGAACTCGTTCGGACAAACATACAGTTGAACGATTGTGTTTTTAATTTGCACAAAATACCGTATCAAACAACAAAAAGTTATGCTTCCGTTGTCAAAATTCAATATTTTTCTTTGGTATCGGAAAGATTTAATCTTTATCAAAAGCCGTTTGATAAACCAAATTTCGCAGGTTTGAGCGGTTCTCCCGTTATTGAAAACGGTATTTTGCAAGGCATTTTTTATAGGGGAGGCAGAGGAATAGAAACAAGCACACACGGCTTTTTCATTCCGACCACAAATCATTTTTACAATCATATCAATCATCGTTATTTCAAACGTCTTTATGTTCAGCCCTTAGAAGACGCGGACGGCAGCCTTGATATGTCAAAAGAGTATCTTTGGGAGTTTGTCAAAGATGAGAATTTTCCGACGGGCGAGGAGTGTATCCGTGATGAAAATGGTGAAACTGTAACTTTAGCCTATTTTAAACACAAAATCATTTGCAAATAATGGGTAAGTTTTTTTTGGGAAAAGTTTGGGGCAAAAAACGTCCGATGTTACAAATTGAAAAAGATAAGGTCATATATCACGCCGGCATAAGTCATACTTTTAAAAAAGGCATGATACCGCTGACAAAAGATGACGTAAAAGAAGACTGCAAATTTCCTTTAGATGATGATACTTATGCAGGCTTGTCTAATAAAAGTGAGTTTTGCGAAAAGCTTGGTGAATTGGGCGAAACAAAAGAAGAATTTGACGAAAAACTTTTAGAAGCGAACAGTAAGTTGTCGAATAAAATCAAAAACAGAACCTGAAAAAGTGGTTTTCATTCAATTATCACTTTATTTTGTATCAGTACCAACATCCTCCTGTTTGTTTCTAAACTTGTCGTCTGAGAAGTCGCAAGCGAAGGCGTTGAAATTTCGCTTTTCGCCTGCCTGAATCTTTGGCAAAGTGTCATGTTTTTTTGCGGTTTTTTTGTGGGGTTTTGCGTTGCAATGATAGGGATTTTTTTTAGTAAAAAAAACTATAAAGTTTTGGGACTTTATAGTTTAGTTGAGAGTTAAGATGTTGTGAAAATAAAAGTTGTAGGAAGTCTTTCAAAAAGTATTTTGCAACTCAATTTCCGGCATTTCGTCCCAAGTTTTACCCTCCAAAAGTCGCCCTGTTTTCTTTTTATTTTTACCTCCCCATTGCTTGAAAAAGAAAGCAACATTTGCGTTCAGGCATTGGTTTTTTATGTCCGTAACCCATTCTTCTTGCATTGGTCTTGGTGTTCGCCCGCTTTCACCGCCGACAATAACCCAATCTATTCCTTTTAGGTTCATATTAGGTAATGCACCTATTAAAGGTTCGCAAGAAAGAAATTTAACTCTTGCGCTTGTTTCTTGCAACAAAGCGATGCGATTCATCGCTTTTTCATTTTCAACGGAAACGCCCATCCAAATATTATGCGTCCATTCTAACCAACCTTCGCTGTCGTAATAGCGCAAAATATCGGCTCTTTTGGTCAAAACTTGGAAAACATGTTGCGGATTTTCTTTCATCACCTTAAAAACTTTCCGGATAAATTCTATCGGAATGTCTTTATGAAATAAATCGCTCATCGAATTAACAAAAACAACCTTCGGTTTTTTCCACGTATAAGGAGTTTGTAATTCGTTTTCGTGAATACGAAGTTCAAAATTATCTTTGTATTTTTCCGCGCCCATTGCCTGCAAACGCTTCGACATAATTTCTGCATAGCAGAATTTACACCCCGTCGAAATCTTGTCGCAACCCGTTGTCGGATTCCAAGTCATTTCAGTCCATTCTATGCTTGATTGTGCCATTGCTTAATTGGAGTTTAAAGTAAACTTTTTTAAATTCAGGGTCAGTTGCTCTTAAATACTTGATGAAAAAAGCACCTTGTCTTATTTTTTCGTTTTTGACGGGCAGCACTTCAAGTATATTGCTTTTTTGCCAAAACTTAAAAATTTGAATTGCATGTTTTGGTAAATATCCTTGCCGGAGTGTGAACTCATAAACGTCGTTGTTGTAACAAATTTTTGAGTTTAAAAATTCTTTGAGTTTAATTTCTAAATCATTTGTTTTTTGCTCAAAAAATAACGAGCGGTCATTACCATTGTACTCCCACCCTCTGCCGTTTTCTTTGTCTATTTACCATTTGGCTTCCAACATTTTTTCAAAGCCTTTAATATGTGAGGTAAAGAAGTATAAGCAAAACACCGTATTAGCGTCTTTTTGAATTGAAAATGTATCAACTAAAAAGTTATCTCCTAAGAGGTTTTGAAATCCCTTTTTTAGCTCTGCAATGAAATGCCATACATTACCGGGTTTCCATGTATCAAAATCAGGAATTATCTCTGTGATAAAATCTTTAAGAGCT
>JBPOJO010000445.1:0-9536 GCA_052033485.1 Bacteroidota bacterium
AATATGTTGAAAATTACCACGCCCGCAAAAGCCGAAGAACTGTATGAGGCAGCGCAAGAATACCCCTACCCAATGGTAAAAAGGGCGTTGGCTGCCCTCAAAAACGGTGAAAATAAGGACGCGGAAGGCATTTTGGAAGAACTTTTAGATTTTATCAATACAGAACAAGAGTTAAAATTGTGGGAATATCTGCGTGAATTGGCGGAATTGGTTACGTTGTGGCTTCATAAATCGGAAAAAGAAGGAACTTGGCTGACAAGAATTGATAAAATTCGTGAAAAAATCATGTTAATTGCCTGCCAACAAAGCCGTTTTGATGAAAATTATTTACGCGAACAAATTGACTTAAATACGGAAGCCGTTAAAAATTTGGTGCTTCTTGAAATGCCTGATGTGAATTTTATGATGCCTTCTTATGAGGACATTTTTATTACGGAGCATGATTGGAGGAAAAAAACATGAGCAAGAAAAATAAGAGGGCAATGGAAAGTCATTTAGAAAATTTAATGGCGCACATCATAAAATGGAAAAATCAAATCGGCAAAAGAAGTGTGAGTTGGGCAAGAACAATTTTTAATTCTCGTGAAAAAATTAAAGATTTGCAAAAAAAAGAACCCTCTTTGAACGACGATTACCTCAAAAGTATTTTTGAAGAAAGTCTAAAAAAAGCTAAAAATTCGGCTGAAAAAGAGATGCAGCAAGCCGTTTCGGACGACAAACTCACGTGGGACGAAGTATTTAAAAATCCCTATTTTTTGTCGTTTTGTGTGCTTGCGTTGATGATTGCTTTGTTTGCGTTTTGATGTACAAAGCCCCTAACTTTTTTCAAAAAAAAGTCAGGGGCACAGCCTTACATTCGTCGTCTCAAATACTTGTCCGCACGTATAGCCTCAAATTGTGCACTGCTAAAATTGACTTGCAGACTTTCCTTGCGGAACCGCTTGATGTCAGAATTAAGAGAAGTGCTGTAATAATATTTATAATAAGCAAATAATGGCTTGACAATCAATATCCTGTACACGAAGATGGTAGCCCCTAAAATTTCTTTGTAGTAACAAAGGTCGTACAATTCTCCTTCATACCACCTTGTCGGTAGACCGCGTTTACGCTTGTATCCCCAAATTGTATTAGCTTCAAATTCTTTCTTTGTGCCATCACTAAACTGTGCTTGTACCTTATCCTTAAGCCACAGATAATCGCACTTTTTTACTTCAAGTGTAGCATTTTCGGAAAGCACATCCGCTGAAGTGTAGTACACCATGGCTCTTTTACTCTTGTCAACAGGCGAACTCTGTGCCTGCACAAAAAGACTGCAAAAAAACAGCCATAATAGCAAAAAATATTTCATTGTCATGTTTTTTTTGAATTTTGAAGAAAAAAAAATGTAATTTGTTATTACCTAATAACCATTTATTTTTGCATCAGCAAAGAAAACAAAATTTTTTCTGTTTTCTTTGCTGATGCAAAAATAAATACTTTTCAGATGTTATTCATCACCCAAAAGTGCATCTACCGCAGCAGAGCAAGCCGCCCCCACAACACCACCAACCGCAGCCACAGTGTAAGGTTCTACAACGCCAACCGATGCTAAACCTGCGGAAGCACCTACCGCCCCTACTGCATCTGCTACTCCTACAAGAAGTGTAGACCAAAATGTGCCCCAATTCCATTTTGCATTTTGCGCACCTGATGCAGCCCAAATTTCGCCGTTGAGTTGCCACCAAGGATGATTCGTGTCCTGAATTACTCCTGCCCAATAAGCAATGCTGTTGCGCAAAATAGATAAGAACACAAGCTGACGTGCTCGCTCTTTTTCATCAATTTCTGCCTGAAGAATGATTGATTCCGCCACTTTGACAATATCCAAACTCTCCTGAATACCCTGAGAACTCATCACT
This sequence comes from Bacteroidota bacterium, assembly GCA_052033485.1. Lineage (GTDB taxonomy): Bacteria > Bacteroidota > Bacteroidia > Cytophagales > Bernardetiaceae > JBPOJO01. The sequence continues at coordinate 1,899 of JBPOJO010000445.1, forward strand.
TTTGCAATGATAATGCTGTCTACAGAGGCTTCAAAAGGAGAAATTCGCCCTAAAGATGAAAAATGAGTTAGTTTATTCCAAATATTTTCTTGATATGCACCTATTCCGCTAACATGAGGATTAACGTATTTGTTAGCAGAAAAATAGTTGATAGCTTCCATCGCCTGCTCTCGCTCAAATTCTGCTGTTAAGTTTGTTGTTCCTATTGAATGATGTGGCAGTACTTCTTCGTTAAAAAACTTGGTTGTAAGTGCCACTATTTTACGGGGACGGTCTGTTACAGAAACGGTAATTACTTCATTTGAAGCAGGTTGTTTAATGTTTACTTGCAAACTTGAAGTGGTATCTAAAAGCTCCGTCATATAGCCTGATACATACTCCAAAGATTGATTATGAGCAATTCCAACCCATTCATAAGGATTTTGATTATTTTCAACATTAAAATTTTCTATGCCTGTTTCAAGCCTGCTTGCAGAATTGCTTGCCTCTAAATGCGTTTTTATTTGAATAGCTCTGAGAACCCCTAAAACGCGGTCAGTTTCCTTAACGCTTGGTTTCCCCTCGTTGAACTTACTACACGCGAAATAAGTCAAAGACAAGACGAAGATTGAAATAAAAAAGAACAATCGCTTCATAATATTCATTTATGGTTTTTATGGTTCGTTTTATTATTTAGTGTCGTTAAAACGAATACCGACCTTGCACTGAAATGGTACCGTGTTCTAATGCGTCGCAAATCAAAAAAAAAAAAAAAATCCTAATTTTTTTTGAAATATTTTTCAATTACTTTGCTAATAACTTGATTATCAATGTATTATAATTAAAAAAATAACTTTTTTTAACAAAAGGCATCTTGTCAGAATGTTTTTATTATTGTAATGATTTCATTTTTTTGAACATAATTACTCGTATTTCGTCGACCTCGTACAACGGTCTGAAGTCCGTTACCTAAGTAGTTTTTTAACGGTCTGAAGTCTGTTGTACATATGCTTATTGGCTGCCCCTCAATGTTGCATTTTTCAAAAAAAGTTAACAAAAGAGCCTAAAATTTGTCCATATTTGAGCAAACGAGGGTAAATTTTTCGTATTTTTGCCCTCGTATCAAAAACGAGCGTAAAATTTACCCTTGAACAAAATGAACAATTTTGACAAAAAAATTCCCTATAACGTTTGCATTTTTCGTATCTTGCCAAAAAAAAGAAAAAAATATGTTGAAAATTACCACGCCCGCAAAAGCCGAAGAACTGTATGAGGCAGCGCAAGAATACCCCTACCCGATGGTAAAAAGGGCGTTGGCTGCCCTCAAAAACGGTGAAAATAAGGACGCGGAAGGCATTTTGGAAGAACTTTTGGGATATTTGAGAGACAAAAACTCTTTCAGATTGGGGCAATATTTGAGAGAACTTACTTTTCGGATTATCCTTTGGAAACAACTGCCCGAAACAGAAAAAGACGGCGTTTGGCTCACAGAAATTGACAAATATCGGGAAGAAATCGCTCTTTTGCTCTATAAACAGCCTGATTTAATGGATACTTTTGAAAAAAAGTTGCTCAATGCCTGCGAGGGAGCGACGAAATTAGCAGCAATACATCTTAAAAATACACCCGTTTTGATTCCGTCGCAAGAAGATATTTTTGAAACCGAACATCATTGGGAATGGTACTTTACAAAAAAAAATGAGCAAGAAAAATAAAAACGCTTTGGCAAGCCACCTGCAAAATCTCATGATGCACATTTTAAAATGGAAAAATCAAATTCAAAAACGCAGCAAAAGTTGGTCAGAAACTATTCTGCGAGCACGCGAAGACATAAAAGACATACAAAACGAGCAACCCTCTTTGAATGACGATTACCTCAAAAGTATTTTTGAAGAAAGTCTAAAAAAGCTAAAAATTCGGCTGAAAAAGAGATGCAACAAGCCGTTTCGGACGACAAACTCCCATGGGACGAAGTATTTAAAAACTCATTAAAAGTGTGCCGCGAGCTTTAACTTGCGGTTTATGGATTTTAGGTCGCAAGCTAAAGCTCGCGGTACACTTATTCCCTTTCAAGGCATCATTTCGTACTTTTTTTGTAGCACAATTTTCCAAAATCGTGCAGGAAAATCGAAATTTTTCCTTCTTTTTACTGCGATTCTATCACCGGAAAGAGAATACTTTTCGGGCAAAAAAAAAGCACGGTTTGAATGAAACCGCGCTTTTTGCAAAAAATATCGAATCACCCGCCTCTGCGTGTACGCGTACCGCCGCTGCCGCCGGGATTGGTCGTGCCGCCGCCGCTTCTGCTGTCACTCTTGCCGCTTGAATTGCGTTCGCGATAGCTCGGCTCGGTAGTGCCGCTGTTGCCGGTGCCGGGATAAAGACTTTTGTTGTCCGAGCCGCGATAATTGCGATTTTCGCGCGTGCGTGTTTGGTAAAATTCAGGTCTTGAATCACCCGAAACTTGTCCGTAAGGATTGTTTTGGCGATGCGAATATTTCCAAATGTCATGCGATGAGCCGCGCGAAACATACAACCACGGATTGTAACCTACGGGTGCCCACGGATTGTAATATGTACCGTAAGGATTATAATAAGAGCTGTAAGGCGAATTATAGGCGTAAGGATTGTTGAACGGGTCAGAATACGGATTGTAAAAACCCGCATTCGGCGTGTTCCATGCGTACCACGACCAAGGCGTATTCATCATCGCGCTGCCGCCCATGAAAAAAGAACTCCGCCAACCGCTGCCGCAAGTCGACCAAGTCGGACCCCAACAAGGGCAATCATAGTTATTTCGGTACATACGCGAAGTCGCATCGTTATTGCGATAGTAGTCGTATCGCGGCGAATATTTTTCGGCAGGGCGATTTGCCTCAAATGTCCTGCGATTGTTTTCTTCGGCTTGTCTTCTTTGAAAATCGTTCATCACCGCAAGTGCATAACGGTCTTCCTTGCTTGCATACACGTCATCGTGCTCAATGTCGTTTTGCGCATTCACACCCGAGAGGGCGAAAAAGAAAAGCGCGAGCAAATAGAATCTTTTCATGTCTGTATTTTTTGGATTAAAAATTTCCGATTGAACCGTCGTGCTGCCGACGGAGAGTGTTTTTTGATGCAATTTAGCACTTCTGTTTTTATCAAACGTAATTTTTTTCAATTTTGTTCAAAAAAAAATTAGGAAAATTTGCTTTTTTCATAAGCTTGCTTAATTTTGTAAAAATTGTCAAAAACCAAATCAACACGATTAAAACGTATGGACAAAAACGGAAAACTCGTAGCCTTAGTAACAGGCGCAACCGGCGGTCTCGGAACTGCCATGTGCAAAAAATTAGCTGCTGACGGCTATCGCGTGATAGGCAACTATCGCAGCAAAGACAAAGCGGACGCGCTTGCCGGCAAAATGAAAGCAGACGGTTATGAGATTGACTTATTTGAATGTGATGTGGCAGATTTTGATTCGGTAGGCAAAATGGTTGCTGAAATCGAAGCAAAAGTCGGTGCTATTGATGTTTTGGTCAATAATGCCGGCATCACGCGCGACACGGGCTTCCGCAAAATGACCCCGCAACAGTGGAAAGATGTTGTTTCTTCGAATCTCGACAGTGTTTTTAATTGTTCAAGACACGTCATTAACGGCATGCTTGAAAGAGGTTTCGGCAGAATTATCAGCATCTCTTCCGTTAACGGGCAACGCGGACAGTTTGGTCAAACAAATTATTCTGCCGCAAAAGCAGGTATGCACGGATTTACGAAATCTTTGGCGGTTGAAGTTGCCTCAAAAGGCATTACCGTCAATACGATTTCACCGGGCTATATCGGTACGGACATGGTTATGGCAGTTCGCGAGGATGTCAGAAATCAAATCATTGCGGGCATTCCGGTCGGAAGGCTCGGCGACACTTATGAAGTAGCGCATTTGGTTTCTTTCTTGGCATCAAAAGAAGCGGCGTTTATTACAGGCGCGAATTTCGCTATCAACGGCGGTCAGCACATGTATTAATCGTCAATTTTTTGAAACAAGGGGGCTTTGGGGCTCCCTTGTTTTTTTTGTACCAAGTACAGGGTCAGCCGGTCAAAAATTCTTTGCGACGGCAGCAGGAAAAATCCTGCGGAAATCGAGGGGGGGAAGCGAAAAACAAAGAATTGTGCCGCGCACTTTAGAGTGTTGGTTGGTAATGTTTTGCGGTATTTTTTTCTGTTGAAAGTAAAATTTGACAGAAATTCAAAATTAACAAGAAAAAATTTACTATTTTTGACATTCAAAATATTGAAAGCCTGTCTTCAAATTTTTTTGACAACGAACTGCTCTTTCGACGAGACCGTAATAAAAATTTGTTTTGATTGTCGGGTATCAATTTATTCCATTTAACACTTTCTACGATGAAAATTAAATTCATTCTTTTTACCTTATTATTTGTTTCTTTCTTGTTTTCTTGCAAAAAAGATAAAGAGGAAACAGTTGTTCCTGTTGAAAATCCGACCACACTCGGCACCGTAACGGTGAAAATTGACGGAAAAGAAATGAACTTTGAAACAATTCCTGCGGAATCCTCGAGGTTTAATTTTTTCAGAAAAAATGACAAAGGCGTTAATATTCAGCGGTATGCGACAGATAAAGTGAGCAACATTCGCGTAGCTTTCACTTACGACCTCTACTCAGGCGGTTTTCCGAAAGAAATGACGGCAGATAAAGTTATTTCCTATTATAATGCAAGCGAAATGACGGAATATGTCGGGCAACCGCAAGAGATTACGATAAAAATAACGTCTTACAAAGACCAAGTTTTGAACGGTAGTTACACAGGGACATTAAAAGACCCTGTGAAAGGTACAAAATTTCCGGTTTCGGGCAGTTTCAGCATCAAATTGGACGAGATTTAGTTTTTATCCAAACGGTCAATTCGCTGCACTTGCTTTGTTTTCAACAACAAGAGCAGCGATTTTTCACAGTTTGAAGCATTGAGATAAAGCCGTTTATGTTTTCAAAGACAAGCGCGGAAGTATAAAAATTTTACTCCGTAATGGTTTTTTTTCTGATTTTATCCGAATAAATTGTCAGAGAAAAAGCCGAAGCATTGCCGCCGATATGATGAATTTCTTGTGAAAACCCTACTTCCAGCCATTTTAATTTCGCAAAAAAACCGTAGCTGAAGCCTGTCATGCCGCTGCGTGCTTTGCTTATCATTTCGCGCCTTGTCAAAAAATTATAGCCCAAACTTGCGCGCAAATGTTTTCCGAGCAAGAGTTCGCCCGCCAATACCATTTTTCTCGAAAAACGATTAAAACCGCTGATTTCTTTCACCACAGGGTTGCCGTTGGCATCAAATTCCGTGTAGAGATTCGGGTCATTGTAGGCATTTTTGCTGTTGAAAAGTTGATGAAAAGTTAAAGACATTCTCAAAGGCATATTTTCGGGCTTCAAAGAAGTGCCTATTTGCACGTCGGCAGGCGAGTGATACGGACTTCCTGCATAGAATTTTTTGAACGGAAAACCGAAATTTTTCATCAAAAGAGCTACCCTGAAATCTTTTTTGGGGTGAATAAAAGTCGCGGCAAGGTCGGCAAAAAGACCGTATTGCGAAAAAGCATCAACGTTACTTCCTGCTAATTTCAGATTACCGCCGAGTGAATAATGCGTAATTTTGTGTGCATAAGTTAAACCCAAAATAAATTCGGAGGCTGAAAAAGTGCCGATTTTGTTGCCGGCATTGTCCGCAGCGACAAAATCGCCGTAAGAATTGTAATTCAAGAAAAACCCGACATTTTTTTGTCGAACATTCAGCGCGCCGGCAAGAAACGTTCGTCCTGCCTGCCGCGCATAACTTGTATGTGTGAACGCAAAATGATTTTTCATTTTCTCGTTCAACAAAGCCGGATTCTGTGCAAACATCTGTACGTCCTCGTCAGAAGCGGTGAGATTCACGCCGCCCAAACCGATAACTCTTCCCGCACCGGCAATGTTGAGGAATGAAAAACTTTGTCTGCCGCCGAATTGTGCCTGAGCAATTCTTGTCTCAATAAAAATGCAACCGGCAAACAAAATCAAAAATAAGAAAAAGCTGATACGGGGCATTTTTTTTTCGATTAAAAACATTTCTTTTAACTATTTAGCTCCCCCAACGATACTCAATTGAAACTAAAATTATTATTAGCTAAGTTGTATAGTTGCGGAAAGACGTTCAAATTATTTTTTTTCATGGTTGAAATAAACCCTGCAATACGAGCATATTGTTCTGCGCCTGTCATGAAACAGCCGGCTATTTTTTGCTTTATTTTGACCGGTCTGATATCTCTTTCGGCTTGGTTAGAGGCAATAATTTTTTCTTTAATGGTATTTTCGACCTCTTCCAAGCGCGCGTAAAACTTCGCATTGGCACTCACAGTCGTGCTGACATTATAGCCGAAAAGGTTATTGAAAGTACTTTGTGTTTTTTGAAAAGAGAGTTTTCCCTCAACATTGAGCAAGGTTAAAAAGGCTTTTACGCCATTGCCGTACTGCGTTTGTGAATGAACGCCTTCCGGAAAATTGGCTTTATGTTTTCGACCGCAGCCTTGACAAACCACTTCCGTACTTTGATATTCCGTAACTTCTAATTGAGGCATGGGGAGTTCAAACACTTGCCGTTCAGCGACTAAACAGCCGGGCTGAGAAGACAAATCACTAACACAATTGCTCTGTAAAGGGCGTAAAACGTCTGTTTTATCCGGCGTAGCAAGCATTGATAAAGTACTTTCTTGGTGTTTGGTTTGTTCCCCACGGCTGCCTTTTTTTTCTTTCGGGAGTGCGGGCTTTTTTGTCAAGCCATCACTCGAAAGGTGCTTGCTGCAATTGGAACTATCCATATTAAAACGAGCACGCAAGTTCGCATTCTCCAACTTCGGTGCGGCGTTCTCTTTTTCTAAGACTTCTATCCGACAAAGGAGCTGATGCAAACGGTCAGTAAGTTCGGCTATGGTTTTTGGTTGTTCCACTTGGCAAATGTTTCTCTTTTTTACAAAGATAATAAAAACTAATGTAATTTCAAATTTTTTTTTGCTGTTTTTTTGGGGGGGCTAAATAGTTACCTTTTCTTCTTTTTTATTTCATGTACCTTTTTATGCAAATATTCACCAAAACAAGTACAGACTCCGACTGCAATACTGACAAAATCAAGCAATTTTCTTAATTTTTCATTGCACTTCGGGTGTTTATCTTCAAGATTAAAACCACGCGCTTTGAAGTTTTGAAACAGCACTTCTTTACACTATCTTTGTTTGTAAATTTGCCCTAAATCTTTTGGATAAAAATCTCCAATCATTCTCAAATACGCTTCATTATTGATTTTTTTTATCATTATATTACATCTTGTTTCATCTACGATACAATCATTATAGTAACATTCTTTTTTTTGTCTAAGGAGCTGTTCAGGCGATAAAATTTCTCCGTTTTTAATGCGTATATGATGATTTTTGGGAGCACGCATACAAAAGGGAATTTGATTACTTTTAAGATAATTAATCCACTTTTTTCGACAAATTCGCGGTTACAGACAATAAATTCTATGCGATTTTTGCCGATTATTTGAATGATTTTATCCAACAAATTTTGCCTGTCCTCAGCATTACTGTAGCCTGCTTTGTTGTCCAATAATTCCCAATAAAGCGGAACAGCAATAC
>JBPOJO010000733.1:0-6580 GCA_052033485.1 Bacteroidota bacterium
ACCCGCAATTAAAATCAGAACTGACTTCCGAAATTGAAAATGAACCTATTTTAACAAAAATATTTAAAATAATATCGCGAAAAACCGGTACAAATTTTTCCGCTTACAAACCCTCAACGATTTGCAGAAGGCTCGAAAAAAGAATTTCGATGCTGAAAATGAACTCAATCGATGAATATTGGGCTTATTTTAAAGCGAACCCGCAAGAATCCGACGAATTATTCAACATTATTCTCATCGGCGTAACAAGTTTTTTCAGAGATGAAGAGGCGTTTGCGTCCCTAAAATTGCATTTTGAAAACTACCTGAAAGGAAAACCCGAAAGAAGTCCTATACGTGTGTGGGTGCCGGGCGCGTCAACGGGCGAGGAGGCATATTCTGTGGCGATGATGGTTTTGGAAATTCTGGGCGAAAGAATCGGGTATTTTAATTTGCAAATATTTGCGACAGATGTTGATGAAAATGCCGTCAATATCGCAAGAAAAGGCATTTATGCAGAGGAAGCCGTGAAAAATCTCCCCGAAAATTTATTGCAAAAATATTTTCAAAAAAACGGAATTACTTATGAATTAAGCAAAAATTTGCGCTCTTATGTCCTTTTTTCAAAACATGACCTTACGACACACCCGCCATTTCTCAAATTAGACTTAATTTGTTGTCGAAATTTATTGATTTATTTCGGTGCGGAGCTGCAAAAGCAAATTTTTCCGATTTTTCACTATGCCTTGCTCAACAAAGCCTGTCTTTTTTTGGGCAAATCCGAGACTGTCGGGCAATTTACCGACCTGTTTTCACCGCTTGATGCGCAGAATAAAATTTTCCAAAAAAAGCCGGGCGCGGGATTATCTTCCGTTCGATTCACGGCTTTTAAACCGGTAAAACACAACAATCTTTCTCTTGCGCATGCGGGGGTTACACCGAAACAGGAGAAAAAAAATACCATCGGAGAGGCGGTTCGCCAAACGCTTTTTGATACTTATGAACACCCCTATTTGCTTGTTAATGAGGCTTTTGACATCATTGAAATTCGTGGCGATGTCCGCCCGTACATGAGTTTGCCGAGCGGTGTTTTGCAAATAAATGCCATTAAATTGGTCAATCAAGAGTTGCAAACCGAACTGCGTTCTTTGCTTGCAAAAGTGCAAAAAGAACTCAAACCCGTCAAAAGTCAAATCAAAAAATTTGTTCTTTTTGAAAAAATTTTTTATGTCAAATTGGCAGCAATGCCGATTTCTTACCACGAATCGGAGGAAAATTTATTTTTGATTATTTTTGAAAAACTTGACATTGAAGAATTTATTCAAAAAAATGAAATTTCCGAGCCTGAAGTTTTTGAAAATGTCAGAATTATCGAACTCGAACAGGAATTAGCCGCCGTCAAAGAACATTTGCAAACGTACATCGAAGAGTTGGAAACAAGCAATGAAGAATTGCAATCGCTCAATGAAGAAATGCAATCAACAAACGAAGAATTGCAATCCTCAAACGAAGAACTTGAAACAAGCAACGAAGAATTGCAATCAACAAACGAAGAAGTACAAGTCGCTTACGCCGAGTTAAAAAGCGTTAATGAAGAATTGCACAAAAAGGAGTTTTTATTGAAAGAAAATCAAAACAATTTGAATGCTCTTTTGAACAACCAAAATCAAGCATTCATTTTGGCAGATTTAGGCTATAAAATTCTGCTTTGTAATCAAAATGCCGAACATATTTTTGATTTTTTGCCCGTCAAAAAATTCAAAATAGGAAAGTCTTTGGTTGATTGTATAGACAACAGTATAATAGAACTTTTTATCAAAAAATTCAAAATTGCCGGTGCGGGCGAAGTAAGTTTTGCGGAATTTTGTCTAAAAAACAGTAATAATCGCGAATTTTGGTTTAATTTTAACTTCATGCCTATTTTCGATTCCGAAAAAAGAATAAAAGCTGTTTCCGTCGGAATTATGGACATTACTGCTGTCAAAAATGCCGAAAAAAGTATCAGCGATTCCGAAAAAAGGCTTGCATCGGTTTTTAACCTTGTTTCCGTCGCCTTATGTGTAATGGACGAAAAAGCTAATTTTATTGAAATTAACAAACATTTTTCCCAAATTTTAGGCTATCAAAAAGAAGATTTACAAACCTTAAATTTGCTTAAACTTTTCCCGAACGAAAAGCGCGTCAACACTTTTTATGAATTTCATGAGCTTTTTTTGAACGGAAAAATGCAGTCAGAAAAAGTTAAAATGCTCTGCAAAAACGGCAAAATTTTAGATGTTTATCTTTCCGCAGAAATGTTGACGCAATCCGACGGTGCGCGTTATCAAATATTGTGCATCAATGACGTTACCGAAAAGTTGAAATCTTGGCAAAACCTCAAAGATACCGCCGAAATTGCCCGAATCGGCAGTTGGGAAGTGGATTTGATTGAAGAAAAAGTTATTTTTTCGGACATTACGCGAGAGATACACGAATTAGCACCTGACGCACCGCAACCGATTTTAAATGAGTGCATTAACTTTTACAAGGAAGGAGAAAATCGGGAGCGAATAGCGCGTTTGGTACAAAATGCCATTCAAAAAGGGGAAGATTTTGATGATATTTTTGAATTTGTAACTGCTATGGGCAAGTTGCTTTGGGTACGTGCGCGAGGGCGTGCCGAGTTTGTAGCGGGAGAATGTGTGCGAATTTTCGGCATTTTTCAAGATATTTCTAAGGAAAAAAATCTCACGGAAAAACTTGCCGAGAGCGAACATAATTTTGCTCAGGCTTTTGAACATTCTACTCACGGAACGGCAATTTTAAACGAAAACATGGCTTGCGAGCGCGCAAATGTTAAATTTTGTCAATTATTAGACTATTCCATTGAGAATTTAACAGGAATGGATTACAAAAATTTATTTTTTGAGTCGGATTATATGTGTATCATCGAAGTAACCGAAACCTTAAAAGCCAAAAAGAAAAGAAATTTTACTTTTGATATCAGGCTCAAAAAGAAAAACGGCGGAGAAGTATGGTCGGTTTTTTCCATTTCATACATCGAAAATAATCACCTCAATAAAATTTCCTACCTGCTGCAAATCAACGATGTAGGCGAAAAAATAACTCTTTTTAACGAATTACGCGAAAGCAATTTTCGCTTTTTAAAACTTTCGGAAACGACTTCCGATGCTGTTTGGGATTGGGACTTGGACAAAAACACCCTTTATTGGGGAAAAGGCTTTGAAACAATTTTAGGCTATGCCCCCGACCTTAGCCCTACTTTTGAGCTTTGGCTCGAAAAGATTCACCCCGATTACCTGCCGGAAATGAAAAAAAGAGTTAAGGAAGCTCTTTCCGGAAATGATACAAAATTAGTCGGATATTACCTTTTCAGGCATGCCGACGGGAATTATCTTGACATTGAAGACAGGGCGGTTATCCTCCGCCGCATTGACGGAACGCCCTATCGTGTTATCGGCGCGATGTCCGATATTACCGAAATTAAGCAGCGAGAACGCGAATTTTTACTTTTTAAAGCCATCGTCGAAAACGCAAAAGACGGTATTTTGGTAACTTCCGCAAATCCTTCAATCTATCCGGGTCCCAAAATTGTCTATGTGAATGAGGCAAAATGTAAAATGACGGGATATACAAAAGAGGAGCTTATCGGCACTACGCCGCGTATTTTGCAAGGTTTAAAGTCGGACAGACGAACGATTGACAAGACAGCGCAGGCTATACGAAAAAAGCAAACTTTTGAAACCGAAATTATCAACTACAAAAAAAACGGGGACGAATTTTGGAACAATTTTTCCGTTGTGCCGATTTTTGACGAAAAAGGAAAAAATACGCATTGGATTTCCGTTTCGCGAGACATTACGGATTTAAAAAAATCTTTTGAAGAAAAAGAGCAGCTTGTGGAGGAACTTGCCGCGCACAACAACGAACTGAAACAATTTTCGTACATCACCTCGCACAATATGCGCGCACCGCTCACCAATATTTTGGCGATTTTTGACCTCATTGACCGCGAAAGTATTGCCGGCACCGAAACGTTGGAGTGGATTGAGGCGATGCAAATTTCGGCAGAAAATCTTAATCAAACACTAAACGAACTGATTCAAATTCTTATCATTAAAGAAAGTCGGAGCGTTGCGTCCGAATTTATCCGTTTTGACGACAGTTTGAACCGTGTGAGGCGTTCGATTGATGAGATGTTAAAAAATTCGGGCGCGCAAATCAATGTTAATTTTTACCAAGCAAAAGAGGTTTTCTTTAATAAAAGTTATCTCGACAGCATTCTGTTAAACTTTTTGACCAATTCCGTCAAATATGCCGTGCCGGGCAGAAAACCCGAAATTAATATTTATTCACAAATTTGCAACAATCAGGTGCAACTTATCGTACAAGATAACGGACTTGGTTTTGATATGCAACAAGCTGAAGGGCGAATTTTTGGGCTGTACCAAACTTTTCACAAACATCACGAAAGTAAGGGAATCGGGCTTTATTTGGTTCGTTCGCAGGTTACGGCACTCGGCGGGAAAATTGAGGTATCAAGCGAAGTGAATGTAGGAACTGTTTTTACGATAACCTTCAAAAACCCCTGATGTATGAAAAAAACTGTTGTTTGTATAGATGATGACCTGATAACACTAAAAATTTGCCGGAAGATTTTATCAAGTACCGGTTTTTGCAGTGAAATTTTAACATTTAGTTCTGCCGATGAAGCACTCGCGCAGTTGGTTGTGGCTTGTTTAAACAATAATCGACCTGACCTGATTTTGCTTGATTTGAATATGCCTGTCAAAGACGGTTGGCAATTTTTGAAAGAAATACAAGAGCGTTGCCCCGATTTTAATACGCCGGTTTTAATTTTATCCTCAAGCATAGACCCGGCAGATGCCGCTCGCTCAAGGCAATTTCGCACCGTTATAGACTTCATTCATAAGCCTTTAACAGCGCAAAAATTAGAAAAACACAAATAAATTTGTACTTCGCCGTTGTTCATCACTGCACAAACAACGGCGCAGCCTCAGTGCTTTACATTTTTTGGTACAATTCTTTGATTTTTTGACGACTGATTTTTTTCTCCCAATCGTTTCCGAGTGCGTGATTCCACATGTGCGTTAACGCCCACGCGACATCAATCATTTTTTCGATTTCCTCATTTGTCCAATTTTTTGAAAGATTTTTCGGAATATCAATGCGATTTAATTCGACCATTTCTCTGAATTCTGCCACTCCCGCCGAATAATATTCTTCCAAAGCATCAAAAACAATACAATTTGCAATCCCGTGTCGCGTGCCGAAAACATAAGACAAACCGTAAGAAAGTGCATGACAGATGCCGACTTCGGAGTAAGTCAAACTTAAACCGCCCATTAAAGAGGCTATCATTAATTTTTCGTCATTTTCGGGGCTTTGACCTGCATTTTTGCCGGCAAAAACTTCCCGACAAAGAGCAAGCGATTGTTCGCCGTAAGCCTCGCTGAAAGTGTTAAATTTTGTTCCCGTATGCGATTCGATGCAGTGAATAAATGTGTCCATGCCGGTGTAAAACCATTGATTGCGCGGCACACTTGCCGTGAGGTCTGCGTCGAGTACGATTTGGTCAAATACCGTCCAATCACACTTTAAACCTAACTTTTTAACCGGTCCGGTCAAAACAGCCGTCATTGAAACCTCCGCACCCGTGCCTGAAATTGTCGGAACGCCGCAATGATAAATTCCCGGTTTTTTAACTAAATTTAAGCCTTGATAAAGCGTGGAAGACCCCTCGTTATTGACCATTAAAGCCGTTGCTTTTGCAATGTCCATGATGCTGCCGCCGCCGATGCCTACAATGCCGTCCGCGCTGCCTTTTTGGGCAAGAATATTGTCGCGCAGCTCATCAACTTGTTCCGTCGTCGGCTCATGCGGGTCGACATCAACGAATACAAGCATATCGTTTTTGTGCATCGGAATTTGCCCGACAAGCGATTTTCCTTCAAAATATTTGTCCACCACAAAAACCATCGTGCTGTCCGCACCCGAGCGTTGCGGAGCTAAAATGTCGTTGAGTTGATGGAATGAACCGCGTCCGAAGACGGTTTTTGAAACATTTTTAAAATTTTTATGCGCTGACATGTTGCGATTTTTTAATTTTGCCGCAAATTTAGGTAAAAATAAAAGGCTTGTCCGAATTTTTTACGGCGAATTTATTTTAAATTTTCCGCGCCCGATTGGAAAATCGTATTGAGGAAAATTTTGTTAATTCAAACAATCGCATTTGCAAATTGTTTTGTCAAAAAATATTATTTTCAATTCTATACCTTAATTTGCGGCGAAAATACATCATACGGCATTTTTGTCGTGTTAAAAAATTGCCGCCGGCGGATGTCGTTTGTGAGGACACAAACAACGGCGTGAGGACACAAACAACGGCGTGAGGACACAAACAACGGCGTGAGGACACAAACAACGGCAGAGCCGGCGTGTACCGCGAGCTTTAGCTTGCGGATGTACGGTCGCACGCTAAAGCTCGCGGTACATTCTTTCGCAAACCGGCTAAACAGTTACGATTTTTTTTAATTCCTAATGCTAAATTGCATCGAAAATTCAACAAGCGACAATTTTG
>JBPOJO010000097.1:0-2548 GCA_052033485.1 Bacteroidota bacterium
GCGCAGCAAATTCCCGTTTTCAGCCAATATTTTCACAATGAATTTATTTACAACCCTGCTTGGGCGGGAAATTTTGAATACGCCTCCGCAAATTTGACCTACCGCAATCAATGGGCGGGTGTTGAAGGCGGTCCGCAAACGGCACTTTTCACTTTCGATTTGCCGTTTTACGAAAATCGAAGCGGCATCGGTTTAAACATAATGCAAGACCGAATTAAGACAACGAATACGACTAAGGCGATGTTCACTTACGCCTATCATATTTTCGGACCTTACTACAACAGTTCAAAATTTTCATTCGGGCTTTCGGGCGGTTTTTTGTTTATGAATACCAACATGGACAATTATTACCTGCAACACCCCGAAGACCCTTACATCAACGACCGTGCGGGAAGTTACATGGCTTTTGAAATGGGGCTTGGTTTAAATTATATTTACAGAAATAAATTTCAGGTCTCCTTTTCCGCGCCGCAACTTTTTAATCCGGGATTGAGTGTTGATGACGAAGGTTACGGAAAATTTGGCTTAAAGCCGCATTTTATCTTCGGGGCGAAAGGTATTTTGGATTTACCCGACGGTTTAAATCGCATTGAGCCGATGGCGATGGTCAGAATGGGGCAAAATGTACCTTATCAAATTGATTTGGCGGTTCAATACACTTACGACAATTTGTTTTGGGGCTGCCTCGCTTATCGAACAGACTACGCCGCGACACTTTCGGCAGGGGTCATTTTGCACGCTTTTCGCTTTGGTTTGTCAAGAGATTTTGCCTTAGGGCGCGCTGCGGGCACACTCGGAAGTGCGACGGAAATCATGCTTGGCTACAAATTTAAGCACATTCCGAAAGAAAGCTACGCAGGGAAAAGAGGGGTCGGTTCTACGATTAGGCACAAAGTTTATCACCCGTCAAACCCCAATCCGCTGCCCGGACAAAACAAAAAACAAAATCGCAAACCGAAGGTTAAGAAAAAATACCGTAAAATTTAAGGCTGCGCTAAGGAGTCTTACCCTTTTATTCCGACCGCTCTCGCTTGCGTCCTCTCAAATGACTTAACGATGCAGTTTGAAAAAGTCGCTTGTGAGGACACAAGCAACGGCGGGCAAAATTAATTTTTGCAAAAAAAACTCTTTTTCTTTTTGAAATGTCATTTTTTATTTATAACATTGCAAGCACGTTTAAATTGAATTGTTTGCTTCAATCAAAATAAATGACGACAGAAAAAGTACTTGCAAAACCAAACATTTCTTCAAAGAAACCCCAAAAATCGCCGAAAGTTGTTGTCTTTTTTTTCTTAACAATCTTCCTGCTCGGTTTCTCGGCTCTTATTTATTTTCAAATCGAGAAAGCAAACGAAGCGGAGAAATTGCGTTTTCAAATCTTACTCAATAAGTGTTTGCGAGGCGAAAATTTGTCGACAGATGAAGCGGCGGAATTTTGTAAACTTTCAAACAAACAAACGGATGTCGCCCACAAATTAGACTGCAACGCACTTCCCGATTATTTTTATAAACAACATCTGTCCGATTTTATGCGCGAAAGTGCGAATTGTGCAGAAAATTTGAAATCGAAAATTGAAAATGAGGGCTTTACTGTTTTAAGAGAAAAGTCCGAAAACGAAAAAGGTTGGCTTATTAGTGTTTTGCTAAAAGAAAAACTTTTACTGCATTTACGCATAATGCACAGGAGTTCGGGTGCATCAAAGTTCCGAAAAAACAATGATTATTTTAGAATCAATATCATTCAGCAATCAAGTTTTTTTGTAGACCAAGACGGCAAGCCCTCGCAAGATAAAGAAGACACGCATATTGAAATGAATAATTGCGCTGATTTGGAAAAAATATTCATTAAAATTTTACAAAAATATTACCCTAAAAAAAGATGAAAAAAATAAATAACGAGCTTGCCGAATTATCATATTCTAAAATCATAAGTTTTCAACATGACATAATCGGCAGGAAAATACATTTGCACGGAATAAGTGAAACGAAGAATGAAGAATTTCACCTTGTTTATTCTGATGTTTCCTCCGTTTTAACGATTTCTAAAATGCCTCCTCAAGATTTTATTGATGATTTAGCGGAGGAATTAGGGGCTTTCGGGGAAGAAAAAGCTATCGAAAAGACGAAATCATTAAATCTTAGTGCAATTATCAATTTCTCTTCAAGATTTTACATCGCAACCATTCTTTACACACTCTATTTCGATGCAAAAATAATTACGCTCAACGGCCAAGTGATTTTTCAAACGAATTAATTTTTTGAAAGTGTCTGACAAAAAGTCGCTTGTGAGGACACAAGCAACGGCGGGAGAAAAAGTTGCTTGTGAGGACACAAGCAACGGCGGGAAAAAAGTCGCTTGTGAGGACACAAGCAACGGCGGAGAAAATTAATTTTTGCAAAAAAAACTCTTTTTCTTTTTGAAATGTCATTTTTTCTTTATAACATTGAAGGACGTTTAAATTGAATTGTTTGCTTCAAATCAAAATAAATGACGACAGAAAAAGTAATTGCAAAACCAAAAATTTCTTCAAAAAAAAAAAAAAAAACG
>JBPOJO010000105.1:0-1572 GCA_052033485.1 Bacteroidota bacterium
TTTGCAGGTGCGGTAGATACTTACTGTATCGAGGCATTAATGCAAGACGGCAAAGCTTTGCAAGCGGGAACATCTCATTTTTTGGGACAAAATTTCGCAAAAGCTTTTGATGTAACTTTTTCTGACAAAGAGAATAAATTAGACTATGTTTGGGGAACTTCATGGGGCGTGAGTACTCGCCTAATGGGTGCACTCATCATGGCACATTCCGACGATGAAGGCTTAGTTTTGCCTCCATATCTTGCACCTATTCAGGTAGTTATTGTGCCCATCTTCAAAAATGCAGAAGAACTGCAAATGATTGGAGAAAAAGCAAAAGAAATTCAGTTGAAATTAAAAAGACAAGGAATTTCAGTTAAATTTGACGACCGAGATATCTACCGACCCGGCTATAAATTTGCTGAGTGGGAGTTGAAAGGAGTTCCTGTGCGGCTCACTATTGGCATGAGAGATTTGCAAAATAACCAAGTGGAAATCGCAAGAAGAGATACGCGTGAAAAAATGAACAAATCGCTCGATGAAATTTTTATGTATATCCCTGAATTATTGACTAATATTCACCAATCAATATACCAAAAAGCCTTAGATTTTCGCACAGCAAATACCTACCGTGTAGATTCATGGGACGATTTTTTGAAAACCTTAGATGAAAAGGGCGGATTTGTTGCTGCTCATTGGGACGGCACAAGTGAAACAGAAGAAAAAATTAAGGAATTAAGCAAAGCGACCATACGTTGCATTCCGCTCGACAATCCCGCAGAAGACGGAGTTTGTATTTTAACGGGCAAAAAATCCACTCAGCGAGTTCTTTTTGCAAGGGCTTACTAACATTAAGCAGGGCAATTTACCAAAAAAAACATAAAACAACAACTGTTGCTTGTCGTTTTTTTTAGGAATTGCCCTGAAAAGTTTGGATTAAAAAAAATAAAAACCTAATTTTGCGAGCGTTTATTAAAAAAATATGCTAAAAAGAGGAAGCACAGTCTTAAAATTTATGACTTGTCTGGTCGCATCGCTGATAATTATAGCGAATTTGCGCCTCGATGACTTTTTCTCTTTTCCTCCTCCTATTAAGGGAATCCCTGCCGAAAAAGCCGTTTTTTTGGTAAAAAAGAGTGAGGCTACAACTCAAAAATCAGGCGTAAATTTTCGCTTTGATATCAGTGAAAAGGCTCATATTTTGTCATTTTCACCTTTTCTGCCTGTTTTTTTCACTCATTTTCAAACCCCAAGCCACGCGCACGCGTACGCATACCTGCGCAAGTGTGTTACGTGTAAGTTTCACTTTTTTCGTATTCTTTTTAGGCATTACATTGCCAGCAATGCCCCGTAGCGATAAGTAATGCTATCTTTCCTAACAAAGTCTATTGATTGGTAGCGTTGCCTTCTATGGCAATGCTGTTAAATTATTTCCTTTGGGGAATAATTTCGCACAAAAACTAACTATTCTCAAATCGCTGTTAGTTTTATCAACAATACGATTCTTGCTCTCAAAGGGGAATAACCTAATGACATTGTTTTTTTTAGGCTGTCCTACCTAAGTTTTTTGTAACAATTTAGCCGTATTGCAAA
>JBPOJO010000108.1:0-3465 GCA_052033485.1 Bacteroidota bacterium
GGTTCTTGGAACAACGACGATAACAATCTTCGCGTTTCTAACCGCAACAGGAATACACCCGATAACCGTAACAACAATAACGGGTTCCGCCTTGCCGCCGATTACGAGCCGGTCCGGAATTTTGCAAAGAGATTTGCGAGAGTGAGTAAGGTACGTACAGAGCACAGACCTGTGTTTGCTAAGGCATTCCGAACTTCGTTCATTTAGCGGAGCAAGTCGCTTGTGAGGACACAAGCAAGGGCGGAAACCTCGTTCAATTAGCAAAGCAAGTCGCTTGTGAGGACACAAGCAAGGGCGGAGAGAAAGAATTGGCTTTCATGTTGGATTTACAAAATGTTTTTTTCAGAAAATTCCTTTGCTTCAAATAATAAAAAAGCGCGCGACTGCCTTTCGACAGCCGCCAAACAACAAATCTATAAGCCGGGTTCTGTTCCCTCCGAAAAGGTTGCTTGCCATTTATCTTGGGCAAAATTCGCATTTTACCTCCTTCGACCTACCCACTGACGAGGGCGAGAAACCCCCTGCCTTGCGGCGCGTCAGCCTATTTGGTCTTTCAGCCGATAAGGTTTACCCCAAGAACTCGTTTCCGAGCCTTGCGTGAGCTCTTACCTCCCGTTTTCACCCTTACCCTTTCGGGCGGTAATTTTCTGCGGCACTTTCTGTTACGCCGTTTGTGCGTACCTTCCCGTTAGGAAGTATCGTTCCCTCTGCTGCCCGGACTTTCCTCCGTCGTAACGGCGGCAAGCCGATTCGTTGCGCTTTCGGGTGCAAATATAAAAAAAAATATGTTTTTTTTTACAAAAATTGAAAATGCACAATTTTTGTTTATATTTGCAAGCGGTGAAACCTCAAAAAAAATGGCATTGAATTATTTTGGCAATATAAATAGGCTCAGAAGCAAGTTTAAGCTGCTTTCCGTTATCTTAATTTTTTTGGTAACGGTCAACTTGCTGCTTGTAAATTGTGAAGAAACTGTCTTGCTCGAAGACAACACATTAGCGGAAGTAGCAAGAAAAAACACGAATCATATCCATCGTTCGATTAATTTTGCAAGAAATATCACGGAAGGAAAACGCTCAAACGTCAATGATTTAGCAAAAGAAATCAAACTGACCGATGCGAATTTTGAGCTGCTGCTCAACGGCGGAGAATATTACGACCGAAATTACGGCAACATAACTTTGCCGCCGCTCTCCGAAGAATTTGCGGCGCAATACTCCGAAGTAAGTCGTTTGTGGGCAGAAATGCGGAAAAAACTATTGATTGTTATTGAAAATAATGCAAAAATTGACAGTACTTTTAATTATTATCAAAAAGTCGGATTTTTGTCGCCCGAAGAGCAAGAAATCTATCAAGCAAGCCGCTTTCAAGAAAAAGATGATATTTTTGACTTGGATATTAACAAAAAAACAGATGAAAATCTCGGGCTTGATGCAAGCGACAGTTTGTCTTTGGAGGACTTTTTCAACGAACCCGAGCCGGACAACTCCGAATTTTTTTCTAACAACCGCCGCTTGAACAACACTTTAAATGACGGCAGCGACGGCTATATTTCGCTTTCGCGTACTTTCAAAGTGGTTAATCCCGTCATTACGCCCGCTTACGAGTACATCGTGAATAATGCCGAAAAATTATTGCTTTTTAATCAAAACCTTACAAACGTTTTTACCGTTCGTTTCATCAACCATCAAAATCGCCTTTCGATTGTAACGATACTTCTGTGGGTTGTCAATCTGTTTTTTGTCATTTATGCCTATTTTTTCATCGTTTCGCATACACTCAATCCGATTGAATACATTACACGCGAAATTGAACAAACGGCAAAAGGTGATGTCAAAAAATCTGCTTTGCCGCGTTCGGACGATGAAATCGGGCAGCTTGTCGAAAGCGTCAATCTGCTTGCAGGCAGCTTGGATAAAATTACCGATTTTGCCGCAAAAGTGGGAAGCGGGGCTTTTGACACTAATTTTGAGGTCAGAAGTGAAAAAGATATGCTCGGTTTTGCTTTGATTGAGATGAGCGAAAACCTTAAAAAGAACGCCGAAGAAGACGTTATTCGAAATTGGACAAACGAAGGAATGGCTAAATTCAGCGATATTTTGCGCGTCAGCCACCGACAAATTGACGAATTGTCCTACCGCATCATTTCGAACCTCATCATTTATCTCAATGCCAATCAGGGCGGACTTTTTATCATTAACGAAGACGACCCGAACAATAAAAGTATCAAACTTGCCGCCTCTTACGCCTACAACAAACGAAAATACCTCGAGCGTGAATTTTCTTTCGGGCAAGGGCTTATCGGGCAAGCAATTCTTGAAGAGGCGACCATTCACACCGACAAAGTGCCGAACGGCTACGTTTATGTAACCTCCGGACTCGGAGAGGCGACCCCGAACGCATTGCTCATTGTGCCGCTCAAACTTTCTCAAAAAGTATACGGCGCAATCGAAATTGCGGGTTTCGGGCGATTTGAACCGCATCAAATAAGTTTTGTCGAAAAACTTTCGGAAAGCATTGCCGCAACCATCGCGACTGTCAAAGCCAATGAAAAAACCATCAAATTGCTCGAAGAATCGCAGTTTTTCTCCGAACAGATGCGCGCACAGGAAGAAGAAATGCGCCAAAATATGGAAGAATTGACCGCGACACAAGAGGAAATGGAGCGAACACAATGCTCGCTTGAAATGCAAGTCGTCGGTTTGCGCGAAGCTTTTGATACCTCAAAAAGCCGAATTGTTAATCTTGACCGCAATTTTAACATCAAAGCCATTAATAAAGCTTATTCCGAGTTTATCCGAAAATCTTTCGGCATTGAGGCGCGCGAGGGCATGAATTTTTTCACACTTTTTCCCGAAGAATTGCAGCAAGATTGGAAAGAATCTTATTTGCACGCACTAAACGGAAATCACATTTCTGTCATAAAAAATATAAAAGATTCGGACAAAGAGGACATTTATTTTATGGTGGACATTGACCCGATTTATGACAAACGCGGGGCGGTTTCTTCGCTTGTTGTTTTTGTACGCGACATCACAAGTTTAAGTCCGATTCGTTGGGAGCCTTTCGGCTGATAATTTTCGATTTGCCCTTTTATGCTCAATTAAAAATAAAAAAATTGACAAAAAGAAAAAAAAGGTTTAACTTTGCACCGTTTTAAAACGAACTTAAAAATTTTAGTGATTGTTTTGCCGGTTTGCCAAGAATGTAGCGCGAGCTTTAGCTTGCGACCTTACGTTCAGTTGCAGGATACCATCTTCCAAGTCCGCAAGCTAAAGCTCGCGGTACACGGCTAAAAGTTACAAATTTATTATGTTTGTTTAAAAAATGGGAGTGCTTTAACTCCCTAAAACAATTAAAATTAACACTTCAAGTAATGAAAAACTTAAAAGTAATGTTGTTTTTGTTGGCTGTTGTAATGATTGCTTTCTCGTCTTGCAAAAAAAGCGACAGCAGCAGCAGCAC
>JBPOJO010000213.1:0-2709 GCA_052033485.1 Bacteroidota bacterium
ACAACCTTTTTTTATTTTGCTATTTATGGACATTTAGAAATATTATTTTGAAACATAAATTCTTGAACTGAAAAATACGCTCATTTTAGCTATTTTAATAGCCTTTTGACAGATGCAAGCAGAAAGATACAAAATTTAATTTGGTTGCGGGGAATGTCAGTTATATATTTTTAACCAAATAATTTCCCCTTTGCGCCCTTAACTTAACAGCATTGCCCTAAGGGTCTTTAAGCCCCTTAGGGTGTAATGAAACTCCTAAAAAGTATTGCTTGTCGTTTTTTTGGTATAGTAACATTATTTACAATTCTTTATACTAAGAAAATTTGAAAAACCGAATCCTTTTGTGTTGTTTTGCGCCTCGTTTGATAATCGTTTTTTTTTCACTATAAAACAAACTTTTCAATGAAAAAGAATGTAATTCTATTCGCATTTTTGTTGTCCCTTTTGCAAATTTCAATCTTTAACAGTTCGTTTGCACAATCTTCTGAAAGAAAAAAACCGGAGCCTTCGTGTGGAAACGTGAGGCTTTATTTTTGCCGATAAAGCCTCTTTTCTCTCCATTTTCAAATTTCAAAACTTCAAAAATATGCGCTTTTCCCTTTCCTTTGCAGCGTTTTTCTTAGTGCTGCTTTCTCAATTTTCCTGCTCTTCTTCGCAAAAAAAAGAAGTGCTCCCCCTGCCCGGAAAAACTGTTTCCGATACTGTTTTTTGTGTTTATAAACCCGAAGAAGTGCGTGGACAGGAAATCAAATCGCAGCGTGGCGTGTTGATGTATTTTAAAGAGATTGATTATGACCTTTTTTTGCGGGAAGCATGGGTCATTAACCTGAATACTGACGAGGACAAATTGTATTTTCTAAAATATTATCCCCTCAGCGAACAAATAGCCTACGGCGAAAATTTACTACTCGTTTGCAAAGACCAATTTCCTGCCGACATCAGAAAAATGATTGACGATGACCCGAATTTTGAAAATAATATTTACGAGGTCAATGTGAGCGGCTTCAAGCGCAGTGAGAATAATCAATTCAAATTCAGTAGGTTGCAGTGGTATTATACCGGCTATAAATTTGAAATAACAGACATGAAATTTATACCCAATCAGAGTCAACTTAATCCGTGTTTGATTGCTAATGCACCGAGAAAAGAATATGTGGAATTACCGATATGTAGAAATTTGTTTGTACTCAATACGAAGTCTTTTTGGATAAATCAAAATGGCACTATCAAAGAGTTAAGCAGACTAAAGAATGATATTGAACGAAAAGAGTATTCGGAGAACATTTCTGCCATTTGCATTGATGATTTTCCGGAAAAGTATCGTTCAGCAGCATTAACATTTAATGCATTCTTTGCTATAAAGGGATACAAATTGGGCAATAATGACCAATTATCCTTATTCGACGATGTAACAACTAAAAGAGGTTATAAGTTTGAAGTTACTTCTGTTGAATTAGTTGCTCCTTACATTGAACCTACAATTTGCAGTTTTTCTGCTACCGAAAGTCGAGGTGAATATTTAGACTCGGTCGAAGGTTACATGTATTCTATTACGGAAAGATTGCCCGATGACGGTGGAGGGGACAAATATTTAAGAAACCTGATGCTGATTAATCTTAACGGCGATAAGGCTGAAAATCATAGTAAGTATTTCTATTTAACAGATGCAGACAAATTAAAATACGCCGAAAAACTGCTTTTTGTTTGTGAAGATAAACTACCACTTGACATTAGATTAAAAGCACAATCCAAAGTGAGAGTGAGTGGATACAAAAGAGGAGGCAATAATGCTGCAATTATATACCACAACGATAAGCAAAACTCAGGCTACAAATTCGAAATAACCAAAATCGAAATCCTCGAGTAATTCGGTGCGCGTCCGCTCAAACGAGTGATGCAAAAGCACATTCTCAACGAAATTCACTGCGCCCTCAACGTCTGCTCATGCAAGAATGAAGGACTGATTTATTTTGAAAATTAGAAAAAAGGCAGTATTTTTTCGGAAATGCTGCTTTTTTTTATGCCCTCACCAAGAAATTTTTAAACCGTATTCTTTTTGCATGGCAAGCAAAGCTTCTGCGTTTCCGCGTGCGTCATCGAGGGGGGCATGGGTGTGCGGAGTGCGGCGCAGATGTTTGAAACTTTGAAAACTGTCTTTGACCAAGCCTTTGTACAAACTCCCTAAATTTTGCGAACTGTATCCGAAAGGATTTTTTGCCAAAAATTTATGAAAATACCAACAAATAAACATCCAATCAAACCCGTTGTTGTCGCTGATAAAAATCGGTCTTCGCCCGCCAAACTCTTCCAACCAAAGGGTGAAATTTTGCATGACTTCGACAGGCTCGTCAAAACCCAAGCACTCCTCGCGCGTAAAACCCGACACGGCAAGAGCTTCGGGGACAAATTTTTCGGACACGGGTTTCAATTCAGCACAAAAAAATATGTCCGTTTGCGGCTTTACCAAAACTGCCGCAAAAGCAATCATTGAAAATTCCCCCGGTATCGGACCGTCGCTTTCAATGTCGACCATGATGTAGCTCATTTTTTCAAAATTAAATGCTAAAGCCTCAGGTTGAAAACACACAAACCGATAAGGTCTTGAAAACTTTATCAGTTTGACAAAGGCATATTTTTTTAATCCAACAAAGTAGTTTCCAAAATCACCTTAAATTTGCGCAAAATCGCAATTATTCGCAACAAATCTTC
>JBPOJO010000291.1:0-1825 GCA_052033485.1 Bacteroidota bacterium
GTTTTATCTGCTACATCAAAGGGCAATAATTCTGCCGTTCCGCCTTTTTCTTGAATAAAATTGAGCGTTTTTTGGGCTTCCTCGTGATTGCTTTTGTAGTTGATAATAGTATGCAAGCCTAATTCTGCTAAGGCAATACATACCGCTCTGCCGATTCCGCGAGAACCGCCTGTAACAAGCGCGCACTTTGTCATTTTAATCTGTGGGTTTGTTATTTTTTAAAAAAAGTTTGACATTTTGAATAGCCTTATACTTTGGCTCATCATAAATAAAAGCGGGACAAATTTGTTGAATTTTTTTTGCAATTTTTTGAGATTCGGGTGCAAGTTTTGTTTTATCTTCTACGTAAGTTAATAATTGAGAAAAAGTCATGAATTGAATCGCTAAAATTTGATACGCATTTTCAATCACCTTGCTGGTGAGCAAAGCTGCATTAGTGCCCATACTCACGATGTCTTGGTTATCATTATTGCACGGAATAGAGTGAATTGAACAAGGCATTGCTAAAGTTTGACATTCAGCAGTGGTCGAGGTGGCGGTGAATTGTGCAGCTTGCATGCCAAAATTCAAACCCAATTTTCCTAAGTTTGCAAATGGTTTCCAACGGTCATTGATTTTATCATTCAGCATAAAATTGAGTTGACGTTCTGATAACATGGCTAATTTTGTGATGGCAATTTTAATTTTGTCCATTTCCAACGCCACATAATCACCGTGAAAATTACCGCCATGCAGCACATTTTGAATTTCCTGAATAATGACAGGGTTGTCATTAACCGAATTTAATTCTTCACAAAGTATTTTTTCTGAAAAATCTAAGGTATCCCATACAGCACCAAGAATTTGTGGCACGCATCTAAGCGAGTAATATTCTTGTACTTTTTCTTTGATGTAATCTTGCGTAATATTTTTTGCAAAAAGATGTTCTTCTCTTTTTTTTATGAGTTTACTATCCTTCAAATATTTTCTCATTTCGCTCGCAACTTGCACCTGTCCGTGATGTTTTTTAGCTTGATTAAGGGCTTCAGAAAAATGGTCATCATAGGATTCCACTAATTCATTTAGAAGCGAGGAGGCAGCAATAGACCATTTGAGTAAATTTTTTGCCCAAACAAGATTGGTGAGTGCGATGCCCGTCATGAAAGATGTTCCATTTATCAAAGAAAGCCCCTCACGCAAGTGAATAGGCATCGGCGGTCGGTTGAGGCTTGCTAAAACTTCGTTTGTTGACAATATTTTTTTTTGAAAAATTACTTCACCTTCTCCAATCAATCCCAAAGCCAAATGAGCGAGTTGCACTAAATCTCCACTCGCCCCAACGCTGCCGTGCTCAAAAACAATAGGATAGATTTTTTGATTGATAAAAAAAGCGAGTTGTTCAACAGCGTCTTTATGTACGCCTGAATGGGCTTGCAAGAGCGTATTCAGGCGCGCAAGCAGGGCTGCGCGAATAAAAATTTCGGGCAAAACTTCTCCCGTTCCAACAGCATGACTCCGAATTAAATTGTATTGTAGCTGCGTTTGTGCGTTACTATCTATTTTATACTGCGCCATGGGACCAAAGCCCGTATTGATGCCATAAATCACTTTATCAACACAAAATTTTATTAAAAATTGATGATTATTTTCAATGTCTTGAATGGCTTGCGAATGAATGGCGATGTTTTCTTGCTGAAAAACGATGGCTTCAAAATCTGCAATTTCTAAACCTTGTCTGCCTATTGTCCTCATAAATTCTAACGAGAAGTTTTTAAATCGCAAAATTAGGCAAAGGTCGTTAGAATTGCACACAAATTATTTGTAATTATTTACATGGAAAGTGTGA
>JBPOJO010000204.1:0-4023 GCA_052033485.1 Bacteroidota bacterium
CGAAATTATCACACGAAAGGGAACAAATGTTTTATTGTTGCCTCTTTTGTAATTTCTTTTCGTTTTGAAACATATTGTTTCCCCTTTTTTTAAAAAAAAAATTTATTTTTTTGATAATAAAAAAAAATCATAAAATTGCGAAACAATTAATCCTTAGACACATGAAAAATAGCGGATACGTTTATGTCGCTCGGCAATTAAATGCAGAAATTGAAACTTACAAAGTCGGATTTAGCTTGAGCGTAGAAAATCGCTTGCTCGGCTTAGACTACACAGAGTCCAACTTTAAACTCGAATTAAAAGAGAAATTTCACGATTGCAAAAAAGGTGAAGATACGCTGAAAAAATGTCTTCAAGGATTCAGGGTTTTAAAAAACAAGGAGCTTTTTGCTACATCGCTTTCAGTCATCAAAGAAATTTTGAAGGATATTGTCAAAACCGACCGAGAAACTTTTGGTGAGCATGAGCCGCAAATTCCCGAAATGAAAACCCAATTTGTAGAGGTTGAAAATAAATTCAACGGAACTTTTACCGCAGGAAAAGGCAAGCCCAATTTTAAAGTTTTTTTGCATCAGCATGATGCAAAAAAAGTATTAGATGAAAAAATTTTACACCCTAATGCAGTTAGCGGTTTGCTCGTCATTCCCACCGGCGGCGGAAAAACTTACACTGCTGTTTCTTGGCTTTTGGAAAAGTGGATTAGTAAAGGTAAAAAAGTCCTTTGGCTTGCCCATCGCTACGAATTACTCGAACAAGCCTATACAACGCTGGAGAAAAATTGCTACGACAGCCTTTTGGGCAGTAAAAAGGAAGTCAAATCTTTGATTGTTTCGGGCAAACACTCTTCCATTAATGACATTCGTGGTCAGCACGATATTGTTTTCGGCAGCGTACAAAGTTTGCACACGAACACTAAAGCTTTGATAGAGCAATTCATTCGTGCAAGTGAAACAAAAGATTTTTTATTAGTGGTAGATGAGGCGCATCATGCAGCAGCTAAATCTTATCGCGATATTATTTTTGATTTACAAGCTGAATTGCCAAACTTGAAATTATTAGGACTAACGGCAACGCCTTTTCGTTCGAGTGATTTCAAAGCCAAAGGGCGTAAGAAAAAAGACAAAGAAATCAAAAAAGCGCAAATTGAGGAAGGAATTATCGAAAGCGACCTCGGTAAAATTTTCAAAGACAACATTTTGTTTAGCGTTTCTCTTACTGATTTAATCAATCAAGGCATTCTCTCCGAACCTACTTTTTTGTATGAAACTACAAAAATAGATTTATCGAAGGCGTTGACCGAAGCGAGCATTAAGAAAATTCAAGACTTGGACATCACGACAGCAAAGGATTTGATGGACTTACTCAAAAATTCGGAGCGCAATAAACTCATCGTAGATTGTTACTTACGAGATAGGAAAAAATTTGGAAAAACTTTGGTTTTTGCCGTTGATAAAGAACACGCAAGAATTTTATCTGAAACTTTCAAAGAAGCCAATATCAAAGCCGATTATGTTGTTTCAGACGACCGAAATACAGTCGAAAAACGCCCGGACCGCCCGGAAATCATTGAAAGTTTTCGCAAAAATGAGTTGGAGGTTTTGGTGAATGTCAATATCCTGACTGAAGGCACGGATTTTCCCGATTTGCAAACGGTCTTTTTGGCTCGCCCGACTACCTCCAAAATTTTAATGATGCAGATGGTCGGCAGGGCTTTGCGCGGAAAAAAAGCAGGCGGTACGGAAAAATCTTTTATTGTGGATTTTGTAGATGAAACTGAAAATAAAATCCATTTCGTTAATGCGGAAAGTTTGCTTATCAACGAAAACACCAATTTTGAAGATTTTGACAGCCCTGCTACTCGCAAGGCTATTATTGAACTCATCTCTTTGGCAAAATACCGAGAATTTGTTAAAATACTCAATAATGCTTACGATGCGCAGGAAATAATGCAATTACCATTTTTATCTCGTGTGCCGGTCGGAACTTATCATATTCGTTTTACCAACCCAAATGAAGATGACATTATCGAAGAGAATATTTTGGTTTTTGACCACCTGAAAAAAGCTTATGCTGATTTCTTGACGTTTTTACCCGAATTAATCGAAAATGAAAAAGCGGCTGAAGACGGCTATAATTTAGAGGTAGTGTGCAACGAAGTTACGGAGGAATATGTCCCACAGATGGAGGGCAAATTAGGTTTTGAACCGTACTTCTTTGAGTATTTTGTTAGGCATTTTGACTACAATAACTCCGTTCCACGCTTTATTCCTTTTACCGACCGTGAGAAATTTGACATTGACAATATTGCGCAAGAACTCTACGAAAGAAATGTCGGCACGAAAAGCGTAAATGCAGAGTTAGATGCCATTTGGGATAAATTTGAAGAGGAAATTTGTGCATTTTTTCACCACAATAGCACAATATTCAAAAGTGAAACTTATACAGCTTTAAAAAACATTTCGCTCAAAGATGAAATTTCAAACAGTACAATTCATACCCCGCCCACCATTTCTTATGATACTTCTATCATTAGAAAACGTATTAAGCAAGCGAAAGAACAAAGGGCAATCGAAGATGCTGCGGAAACTGTGATGATTGAAGAGGTGAGTGAGGAGGTTGAGCAAGATGAGGATTACGACGAAGACGATTTCATTTTCTTTCCCGAAATTGCGCAGAACAAAGAAGTTAAGCGTTTTGTCTATGGGCTTGAAGGGATAGATTTTGTTATGTTTGCTAAAAGAGGTGATGTTGTTGCAAGAGTTTATATTGATTATGAAAACGGCGACAGCGAGGATATTGGAATGAGAGCAAATAAAGACGGTTTATATTATTTGTACCCTTGGTTAAATTCTGACGAAATCGAACCGGGTCTTGCTATTGGTGAAGTAATAACAGAGTTCGACACAGATGTTGATGATGAAACACTTCTTGTTATTGGTATTTACAAAAAAAGAGTTTTATTGGGTTGGCTCAACAAAATAACATTTGAAGTTCAGTTTGGAGAGGAGCTTTATTCTGCAACAGATGCTGCCTACGAAGCCTGCTCAGAAATCAATCCCGAACTAAAAACAAAACCCAATGGCTTGAACTTTTGGAAATATATTGATTGGAAAAAAGAAGTTCTTATTCCGATTAAGGAGTTAAAAATGTAATTATTCAGACAGCACAAACAGATGCTAAGTTTTTCGCCCCAAAAACAAAACACATAAAAGAAGTGAAATAACATTTCTTTAATAACCAAACGTTTAGTAAGCATAGAAAAAATATTTCTTCGAGGAATGTTTTTTCTATGCTATTTGGCAAACCGGCACTAAACAGTTACAAATGTCGTTGTTTGTTTTGCACTGATGGAGCGAAAAGACTGAGAAAAATACGACATAGATTTTGTCCCTGTTTTTTCTTAACGACAAACTTGACGAATATTACTTCCATTGTCGGATAACGAAATTGACCTAAGATGAAAGAAGCGACAAAAGGCTTGTGTGTGAAATGCGGTATTTACTTTTAATAGGTTTTGGCTTAAAACGTATCAGTCGCGGTATTAATGTTGATTTTAGCTTGTTTGTTTGCTTATTGCAGGTGAATTTTAAAACTTAATTTATTGTTTTATATGGTTTTGTGAAAAATAATGCTAAAAATTAAGTTGTATATGAGTGCGACCCAAAAGAAGTGTTTGAGGTGTTTTTTCTTAAATATTTATGAAAAATTTTTAGCTGATGTCTTCGACAAGCAAACCGCCGCCACAAACTTACATTTCTCCGAGAAATGTAAGTTTGCTTGTGTTTTTTATCGCGCCCTGTTTTTGTTTCCTACCCTCAATAACTCCACGAAAATATCGCTTAAATTCATCGTTTAAACCATTTTGATAACCTGAATGAACAAGTGGAAAATTCAGGGCTTTGTCTTGAAAATTTTCAAAAGCGGAATAATGCCGTCATGCAAATTTTCACATATTTAGTCTGTTTTAGACAGATTTCTCACCTCTTCGTATAAAACAGGAAGATGTCGCACGACAATCGCCCA
>JBPOJO010000489.1:0-1594 GCA_052033485.1 Bacteroidota bacterium
AAACTTTCACACGACAAAGATTTTGTTTATGAGTGGAAAAATGTGATGACGGGCGCGGTTATCGGCAACGAGGCGCGCATCGAAATTGCTTTTGACGGCACTTATGACGAAGTTATTTTTGAAGTAAAAATCACAGACCCCGAGTCAGGTTGCTTCAAAACGGCGCAAACAAAAGTACGTTTTGAAAAAGACCCGACGGCTGAAATATTACCGCACAAAGAGGAAATATGTTTGGGCGAAAGTGTCGAAATCATTGCGCGCGGGGGCGAAAAATTCTTGTGGAATACGGGCGAAACGACTGACCGCATCACTGTAACGCCTGACAAAACGGGTTGGCACAGCTATACGGTGAGTGTTGAAAACGGCAATTCCTGCCTTGCACACACGGCGACGACCTATATTTTTGTCAATCCGATACCGGTCATCAAAGCGCATGAAGTTGACAATTTGAATATTTGTGCGGGGCGCAAGATAACGTTAAAACCTTCGGGCGGTTTCCGCTACGTTTGGGCGCATGACCCGACGGGCGTTTCGACGCAAGCGAACGGCGAAATCGAGGTGAGTCCGACGGTAACGACGGTTTATACGGTTCGCGGTTACAGTGAAAAAGGCTGTTGGGCTGAGGCGAGCGTGAAGGTAGAGGTAACGGGCATCGCGGATTTGGGCGGCGATTTGCAGCTTTGCGAGGGCGAAACGGCGAAAATCGGCATAGAGCCTTTGGAAAACGCGAGTTATTTGTGGTTGCCGACGGGCGAGACCACGCCGAGTATTGTGGTGAAACGCAGCGGCAGTTATGAATTGCGGGTGAAAATTGCGGGTTGTGAGTTCAATGATTTTGTGAAAGTAACATTTAAAGAAAATCCGAAACCGAAAGTGGTGAAAGATACGATAATGTGCTTTGACAGCGAGGAGATTTTGAGCATCACGGCGGATTTGTACAACAAGGACAAAGATGTAAGTTATTTGTATCAGTGGTACGATACCTTGGGCAACTTGGCGGGCTATACGGAGGAGTTCAGACCGGAATTTGAGGGTCGTTTCCGTTTAAAAATCACGGCGATGTATGCTCATCCTTGTACGGGCGAGGTTTCGATGCGTGTTCAGGATATGTGCGCGCCACAAATCTTCATACCGGAGGCATTTTCACCGAACGGCGATAAGTTGAATGACGAATTTAAGATATTCGGCAAGCACGTTTACAATTTCAAAATGACGGTTTATGACCGTTGGAATGAGGTTGTATTCCACAGCGAGGCGGCGACTTTAGAGGAGGCAGCGATGTGGGACGGCACTTACACAGGCAGTCCGGCACCCGACGGGATTTATCAGTACGTCATCAGCTACACGAGCGAGGAGTTGGTGAATGAAACACAAAAAATCTCCGGCGCGGTGGTTATTGTGAGGTAAAAACCGGCTTTGCGTATTAAAAAAAAACCGAATCCGGAAGGGGTTCGGTTTTTTTTGTTGGTTTTTTTTATCATTCGCCAAAAAAAGTTCGTACATTTGGGTATCCTTGTGTTTTTTTGTAACTGTTTAGCCTGACAGTATCGCCGGCATCTTGCCGGCGCAAGACGATTGCTTACAGTACAATCTT
>JBPOJO010000634.1:0-2199 GCA_052033485.1 Bacteroidota bacterium
GGTTTTTTCTTGCCTTTTTTTTGTCATTTTTGTACCAAAAATTATTGAGCGGCAATAAAAATTCTTACGCAATTTGGCTTTTTTCCGCACAAACATTTTTCTTCACGGCTTCTTTTTCGGTCAATAAAATATTTTGATTTACCGCCTCCGTTCGAAAAACTTTCTTGTTTTTTGCAGCACAATTTTCTACATCGTGCAGGCGAATTGTTTTCGCAACCCGGCATACAAAATATTTTTCGCCGCTCTTGTGGCTTCGCAAGCGACAATAAACTGCAGCATCAGAAAGTTGTTTAAGAAGAACACAAACAAGGGCGAAAAAAATTCCGTCGCTATCGCTTGTGTCTTCAAAAGCAACAAACCATGTTTATTTTTTTGTCATCACACCTTCATCGGAAATATTCAAAGGGGTTTCGGGAAAATCTTTTTCCGTGAGAGCTTTGATGATTTTAATGATTTTTTTTTCTTCATCAATCACCACGCCTCCGCGCCCGGGCTGTTTTATCGGCGTAATTTCGGCTTTGACAAATTCGCCGCTTTTGTTCATAATGACTTTCAAAATAGGCGCAAGCCCGTTTTCATTTTTGAGGTTGAATCCGCCGTAAGTACAAAAATTGCCCAAACTGTATGCACTTAACCTATTTTTGTACAGCTCAACTGCGCGCGTAACGTGCGGTCCGTGTCCGAAAACAACATCTGCTCCCGCGTCCACGACCGCGTGCGCAAAAGCATACACATTGCCGCGGTCTTCTCCGTAAAACATTTCTGTTTTTTTGCTGACGTGCTGATGATTACGCCCTTCCGCGCCCCCGTGAAAAGAAACAATGACGATATCTGTCTTTTCCGCTAACTCACTGACAATTTTTTTGGCTGCTTCGATGTCGCGGATATTGACCGTGCCGCTGTTCGGCGCAAAAGCCGCAAGTCCGTATTTTACGCCGTTTTTTTCAAACGTGCAAACAGGGCGCGACAGCAAACCGGCAGCGGCTATTTTTTTATCGTCCAAAATTTTTAATGTATTGTCGCGTCCCTCCTGCCCGAAATCGCCGACATGATTATTCGCGATGCTGACTGCATCGAAGCCGGCAGTGAGCAAATTGTCAACTAAAAATTCGGGCATTCTGAAAGCGTAACAAATTTTAGGATTGCTGCATTTTTTTACTTTGCCGCCCGAATTGAGCACAACACCCTCCAAATTTCCGAAAGTAATGTCCGCATTTTTCAAAATTTCATTTACGGGCATTAAAAGTTGTTTGCCTTCGTCGGGCGGCAAACCTGTTTTGTCAGGGTAATTTGAGCCTAACATCATATCTCCGACCCCGATAATGCTGATAAGTTCTTGATTTTGAGCGGATAAGGCAGTGAAAGTGCCCAAAAAAACGAGTAAAAAACAAGTGATTTTGTTCATGAATTTTTTTGCAAAAATATACGCTTTGTTTCAATATCTGTCTTTCTTCACAATTATTTTCAAAAACTTACATGAAAATATTGCGTCGTGTCGGTAATAATTTGTATTTATCATAATCTTTTTTTTCCTTTGCAGCGAGTTTAGACAAAGAGTTAATTAAATCCCGACAACACCCTGCACCGTGAAAAACGCTGTTAAAATATTCGTCATGTTGCTCTTACTTTTTTGGGCATTTGCACATCATCACCTTTTGATGTTGCACAGGGGCGAATTGTCAACGTGGTTTTTACGCATTTTGCCGCCGCAAGAGCTTGTCGACGCGGGTTTTTTGGCTGAAAAAATTAAACAAAGGAAAAAATCAACTTTTCCGTTTGAAAATAACGAAGCCTCAAAAAAGGAAGAGAAGCAAGGGGAGGACGAAGAGGACGATTCGCAACAAAAGGAAGAAAAAGAGGAAAAGGAAGAAAAAGAAGAGGAATACAAGCGCAATAACTCGCAAACGAAAAAAAGCAAATCCTCATTTTTAACGCCTTTGCTCCGTTCCTTTTTTAACCCGCAAAGAATTTATTATTTCCGCGAGATTCCGCGCGAATGTATCAGAATTTTAACAAAATCTTTATTTATCTCCCAAAGAATTTATCGCCCGCCTTTATTTTTGCGAAATTGTGTTTTTCGCTGTTAGCCTGTTTCCCCCCATTTTAGCACATTTTTTACATATTTCTTCTCGAAGTGTGCCTGTGTTTTTGCCTTTTTTTACCTAAAAATCTAAGAAGGTAACTATCTATGCCGGTTTG
>JBPOJO010000684.1:0-3007 GCA_052033485.1 Bacteroidota bacterium
CTAAGGGAGAAACGTCCTGCCAAGTATTTGCAATGGTGTTGTAAGTTGCCGTTCTCCATCTTTGTAACTGCAAAAGATTTTTGCCGTTGTCTAAATCTGAGAGCCAAGAATAGCTCAAGTCGCGTGTTGCGTCCGAAGTGGTTTCAAGAGTCCAATAAGCAGCAATACTTGTGTTTGAACCAATTGTAATGATGCCTTGCGTACCTGTTCGGCGCGTGAGGGTAACATCTCCGATGCTTCCGCCGGCAGCTATTTGAGCGTCCAAAAAAAGCGGAAAAGCTCCTGCACCGACAGTCCTCTGCTCCATAATTGCCGTTCCGATGATGCGATTGGCATTTGATTCGGCAGGATTAAGGGCAGAAGTGGTGAAATAAACGGGAGCAGTTTCGCTGAATAAACGTCCGTTCGTCAGCAAAAGGTTGTTGGTGATGCGCACACCGTTGCTCAAACTGACATGGTTCGCAGCATTGTCAATTTTCATATTGAACAAAACGGGCATGGCACTTCCCAGCACATTTTGCAAAACTGCCCCCTCAAAACTGAGCATAGAGTTTGCATTTCCCGTAAAAGAACCGTTATTAACCAAATCACCCGAAAGCGTCATTTGACCGCCGTTGAGGGTAGCATCGCTTGCGGCGGTATTGTTGGTGAAAGTACCGCCCCTGATGTACGCCCCTGCGGAAACGACGGTTTTGCCCCCGTCGCTGCGTATGAATTGAGCTTTTAACGGAATAGTTAATCCGATAAAAAGCAGGAGAAAGATATATTTTTTCATTGATTTTTTCAATGTTTTGAGTTGGTGAAAAAGCTATCGGAGAAAAAAACTAATTATCATTTTTTACCAAGCTCTTCTACTAATTTTTCCAATCGCGCCAAACGAGCTTTGAGGTCGCTGTTTTCTGATTGCAAATTATCAATTTGAGTTTGCTGCTCTTTGACCGCCTCAATCAAAATAGGGGTAATGCCGTCATAATTGACCATAACGTGTCCTTGACCGGATTCTTTAACTAAATCGGGTGCAACTTCACGTAATTCTTGTGCAATGATACCGATGCTTTTTTCTGCGGGAGTGCCTTTTTTGATGTCTTCGGGCGACTGTTTGTATTCATAAGAATAGCCGTTGAGCCGTTTTATGATGCTTAATCCGTTTTTGAGCGGTTGAATATTCGTTTTAAGGTTTTTGTCGGATATTGTCACGAATGTTCCGCCGGATGTAACTGCCGCTACTTTGAGATTTCCGTCTTCCTCCCAAAATTCAACGACATTATTGGTTATGTCGGCGGGAGATATCAAAGACAACACATTTCCGTTCGTAAACATTCCTGTGTCTTCTCCCGAAGAAACTCCCCAGAAAATACCGTCACCTGTTCCGAAAGAAGCACCTGAAAGGTCTCCGACTCCATATTTAAGGTAAGAAGGCAAAGTTGTAGGCAAATAGTATTCTATGCTTGCAGTTTGTTGTACCCAATAACTACCGCCTGCAGCAGCCCAAGTTGCCAAACCTGCCGCATCGGAAGTGAGGACTTTTCCTGCGCCGGGAGTACCGCCGGTGATTTTGATTTGTCCCGCAACTTCAAGTTTTGCGCCCGGTGCTGTAGTGCCAAGTCCTAAATTGCCTGTTTGTGTGAGGGTCATTTGGGCTGAAGCAGTTCTGTTAGCGGCACTAAATATGCTTCCCATGCCGAATTTCAATTTATTGGCATCGGCTTGGTCGAGAAAAATAACAGCGTCATTACCGACAGAGTTGGTATAAAAACCTAAGCCTGCGTGCGATGTACCGCCCCCGCTTGCATTGATGAGCATACCTGCGTAGCCGTTTACGGTGCCGTTATAAGCCTCAAATTGGTTCCAAGATTCGGTATAAGGCGAGCCTGAACCGAGCGAAAGATAATCGGCTCCGGCAGCGAATCTTGCGCGAATTGTGCCGCCGGTTCTGATGTCGAGCGCAACGGCATCGCTTGTTCCTATATAATTAGTGCCTGCGGTTGTAAGTGAATTGCCCGTAAGCCCCCATGCGGCACTTCCGATTTGTTTCCAAACAGCACCGTCATAATAATAAAAGCCCGTTAATCCGTCTGTTTGGTAAATGATTAAGCCGGTAGCAGGAGCAAGGATAGCGAGCTTTTGAGCAGAAGTCATGCGCGGAGTAAGCAATCCCTTGTTGGTAGATTTAACATCGAGCATGGCAGAAGCATCTGCAGCGGAATTATCTGCATTCACGGCAACCCCTTGTGCAAAGGCGTTTTCTGCCGTCATAAAACTGCTCAACATAAGTGAAATGGAGATGAATATTTTTTTCATTGAAAAAAAAGTTTTTGGTGATTAATGGGAAAAAATGTTCTACAAATTTAAACGGAAAATATGAGGGTGTGCTGAAAATGAAAAGCGCGGGAAAATGCCCAAATTGGCAGAAAGTGCCTTTAAACGTATTTCTTTTAGGTTTGGCGGTTCGGCTTGTAGTGTATATTTAGACAACATGTAGGGCAAATGTATGGTAAATATATTTTGTAAAATTTGGGGGGCAAGTGATTTGTTTTTGCAGTAAAAATTTTGAATATAAATTTTTTACCCTACATTTTCATAAATTTTATTTAAAAATTTTTATTTAAATGATTGATAAATAAACAACTAAGTAATTTTACTTTAAAACATAAACCCTACAAATCGTATATTTTGCAGTTTATTTTGAATTTAATTTCAATATCATAAATTTTCAATTTATTTAAAATAAATTTCAGTTAAATTATTGTTATTTTTGTATTATTTAAAAATATTTTCGCCGTCTCTTTTGTCTTCACAAGCAACAAAAACCTGCTGAATCACAGGGTCGTTTGTGAGGACACAAACAACGGCGAAAGCATCAGGAGGTCGTTTGTGAGGACACAAACAACGGCGAAAGCATCAGTAGGTCGTTTGTGAGGACACAAACAACGGCGAAAGCATCAGTAGGTCGTTTGTGAGGACACAAACAACGGCGAAAGCATCACTAGGTCGTTTGTGAGGACAC
>JBPOJO010000741.1:0-9933 GCA_052033485.1 Bacteroidota bacterium
ACTATTCTCGAAAAAATCGGCGAACACGGCACTTTGGCAAATTTGAACAACAATCTCGGCTTAACTTACTATTATCAAAGCAAATACAATGAGGCTCTTGTTTGTTTTCAAAATGCCGTCAAACACAATGAAGCTATTAATAATTTGGCGGGACGCTCTAAAAATTTATCCAATATCGGCTTGATTTACAGGGAAATAGGTGAATATGAAAATGCTTTGCATTACTATCACTCGGCTCTTGAATACGAAAAAAAATACGGCAACGAAAAAGATGTTTTTGTTTGTTACAACAACATTGCGTCGGTTTATGAAAGTCAAAAAAAATACAAAGAAGCGCGCGAAAATTTTGAATTTGCTTATGAATTGATAAAAAACAGCAAAGATATTGTCAATATTTCGATAGCAAATTCAAATTTAGGCGTGATTCACGAGCAGTTAAAAAACTTTAATTTAGCCCTGAAATTTAATCATGACGCGATTGCTTTCAGTCGACAAGCCGAAGACGAATATCAACAAGCCGTTTCATACCTAAATTTAGGTTCGGTTTTGATTCAAATGTCGCAATTTGATTCCGCGCTTGTTGCGATTGACACCGCTTTGCAAATTTCTCAGCGAATCGGCTCCGATTATGTAGAATCAGAGGCTTATGACAAAAAAGTGCGTTTTTATGAAAAACAAGAAGATTTTAAAAACGCTTTGCTTGCCTACAAAAATTATATTGCAAAACGCGATTCAGTTTTTTCAAAAGAAAAAACCGAGCAGTTGTTGAGTTTGCAAACCGAATTTGAAACGGAAAGGAAAGAAAAAGAAAACGAAATTTTGCGAAGCAAAGTTGAGTTGAACAATGCCGTCATTTCGCAACAACGCCTTCGCGAAAAGCAAATTATGCTTGAAAACCTACAAAATGAGCAGAAAAATCAACTTTTAAGTGCGGAAAATCGCTTGCACGCCGAAAAAATTGAGAAGCAGCAAGCCGTAGAAACGCGACTTCGTTTTGAAGCTGAACAAAAAGCAAAGGAAAATGAATTGAAAAATAATATTTTGCTGCTGCGTGAGGAGGAATTGTTGTTACAAAAAAGATTGACGACGGTTTTTGTCATAGCCGCTTTATTTTTTGTTGTTCAAATGATTTTTATCATTCGCGGAAGGCGCAAAACAGAAAAATTAAATCAGAAATTATTGACGAAAAATGAAGAAATTAAACAACAAAATGAAGAGATTACTGCGATTGCCGAAAATTTAAGAGAAGTTAATGAAGAGAATTTAACACAAAATAAGGCACTGAGCGCGGCTTTTAACGAAATTGAGAAAAAAAATGCCGACATCACGGCGAGCATAACGTACGCGAAACGCATTCGACAAGCATTTTTACCGCCGACAGCACTTTTTGAACAAGTTTTTTCGGACTTTTTTATATTTTTTCGTCCTCGCGACATTGTTTCGGGCGATTTTTATTGGCTTCGCAGGAGTGATGAGGAAAATATTTCGGTGATTATTGTTGCGGATTGCACGGGACACGGCGTTCCGGGTGCATTTATGTCTGTTATCGGGCACAATTTGTTGAATGAAATTTTTGTTTCACGCAAAATTACGCAACCCGATGCGATGTTGAAAGCCTTAGATGACGAACTAAAAAATTCGCTTCAACACAACGAAACAAGCGTTAATGACGGCATGGACATGGTTATATGCACGATTGCTCACGAGGAGCAAAAATTATATTGTTCGGGAGCAAAAAATGATATTTATTACATAGAAAATAATGATATTTTTACCGTTAAGGGGAGTCGTTCGGCGATTGGCGGGCGAGATATGAATGTAGATAAAGTATTTCAATGCAGTGAATTGAGCTACAAAAATAAAACCTTTTACCTCAGCACCGACGGTTTTCAAGACCAATTCGGCGGGCATGCTAATCGTAAATTTATGTCAAAAAATTTAAAAAACTTACTCTTAAAAAACAGTTCGGAAAGTTTTGAAAAACAAAAATATTTGCTCGGCAATACGCTTGATGAGTGGAAAAAAGCCGGCAATGAAAAACAAACCGACGATGTTTTGATTATCGGATTCCGTGTTGCGGTTAGCAAAAAATGATTTTTTAACATTTTTTTTACCGATTTTTGATGTTATTATTCAACAATCCTCAACTTGTATTGCCCGCCTTTTTTGTATGAAGCAATTCGAACTTTGTATTCACCGGGCGGGAAAAGTGTCAAATCCAAAGAATTTGTGCCCTCTTTGAGTTCAAATTTTCTTTCACCGCCGCCTGATTTTTGAAAATTAATCTCTGTTTTGGTTTGCAAACCTTTAATAATCAAACATTTATCTTTAGACTGCGACAACTTCAGTTGAGCCGATTCGCCCGCAAATATGTGATAGGCATTAGCCAAAATTTCAATCTCATATTTTTTTCCATCAGGCTCTAAACTTAAAATTTCCAAAGTGTCCCTTATTTCGTATGATTCGCAGTCAGGCGTGAAGAGAAGGGGAAAAGAAATTTTTTGATTTTTTTGCAATTTTATAGGAAATTCAGACGGTAATTTACTGTTTTTAAACGATTTACTTTTCAGCTTTATTGCGCCGATGCTTAAATCCTGTTTTGCCGTCAATGTCAAAACCGCTTTTGATTGCTTTTCTTCTGTTAAAAATGTAAAAAACTGAATGACTTTATTGCTCAAAATTAAATTGTCATTTGGATAAAAAACCGTATAGGAAGTGTCCTTTTCATAAACAGCGCGCTCAGTCAGCCGATTTTTTGAAAGTTTATCATAATAAGTAATATTTTTTCAAAATCTGTATAGTCTTCAGCCGTCAAATTTTTTTCTTTATCAAAATATTGCGTGCGAATCAAAACCCCACAGTCCCAAAATTCTCGCTTTTCCGTGTTGTCTTTTTCGTTTTTGATAATGTGTTCTCCGTTTTTGACGACAATATATTTTCCGTCATATCGCTCAATTTCAAGGTGTGTATAAATATTTTTGTACTTGACTTCTGTGTATAAATTTTTTTTGGATTGCCGCACATTTAAAGTATCCAAATAAATGATTTTAAACCCTTCCGCTCGCACACTTTTTTTCAGCGGCAAAAATTCATAAAATTTCAAAATGAAATTTTTATCGAGATACTTTTCTTTTGAAAAATTGCAAGAAGTGGACAAAATGACAAAAAAATAAAAAAAATAAATTTTAAAACAGCGGAAAAAATGTTTGGCACTCACAATTAATTTTGTTCGGTAAAAAAAGTGCACAAAAATACCAAATTTCTCAAATTAACCATAAAATCATTTAGTCTGTGTGCAATTCTTCTCTTTGTTGTTCTGTCAGGAACTACATTTTTTTCAATTCTTAATTTTTCATTCATCATTAAACAGCCTACCCATAGCCTTAAATTGACGTGAAAGCTATCGGAATGCGACTTTACGGTAAAATCAGCAAGTTGTTAGTTCGCGCTGCTTTCGGACAAAATAGTTTTTTTTTCAAAAAATAAAAAAAATTTTTTTTGTGAAACAGCCCTCAATTGCCTCAAAACAAAGTATTTTCTTATTGCTAAAAAAAAAATTAAAAAAAATTACGAAAGCTTGCAACCATCTTTTGAGCAAGAGGGTCATTGTTACAGAAAGGCGATAAAAGTTTCGCCTCACGCTTGGGGGCAATGAAAGATTTTTTTTCTGATTTGTTCAAATCGTTTCACTTTGTGATAATCCTTGTAATTAGCTTAGGCTATCTTCACACACTTTTACAAACAAGGGGAAATGATTGAGTAGTTGCCTCCGGTCAAGATACATTGCCGTGCTTTTCGAAGGAAGAGCACGGCTTATCTTGTTTACGGCATATTCAATTCGCCGAGCATCATGTCGCTCAATTCGTCCCCGAGCAAGGTGCAAAGGGCGATTTCGGAAGAATGTTTGCCCGAACAAACGACAATATGCTCATCGCTGCGCAGCAATTCGTAGGAAAAAGGCGTGTGAAAAAATGCGCCGCCGTTCCAAATTTTTTCTGTTTCAAGTTTTTGCCCCGGTAAAATGACGGTATGCAAAAATTCAGTTAATTGTTCGAGCGATTTTTGATTAATTTTGTCCTCTTTTGAAACCGAATCAAAACAACCCGCAATCAATCTGCCGTAATAATCCCGAAAAAAAAGTGAACCGGTTTTGTAGCGAAAAGCACCTTTGAAGGCGAGTCCGCGCACGGGTTTGCTTGCCCAAAGCAGCTCTGAGGCTTTATTGGTTTGCTCTTCGGGCAAAAATTCGCGAATGTAGTAGTTGCTGCAATCGGCAATTTTTTTAGCAAAAAAATGATATTCACCTGCCGAAAGGCGCACCCCGCGCGAATCATGTTCGATTCTTAGGTTATCAATCCCCGAAATAATGGAAATGCCTAATTCACCGGCTTTTTTTTGCAATTCGCGCAATAGTTTTCCGGGGTCGATTTGTGCTTCAAAAGGATTTTTAACAATGTGTTTCACGTGTCGTGTCGAAAAACCGAAGGAATTGACTTGCGTTTTGGGGCAGTGTCGAAAAATATCCGTCTCAAAATAATCGAAAAGTTTTTGATTAATTCCGCTCATTTTTTCCATAATCGGCATTTCATCGTCAGAAAATAATTCGTAACCGCCTTTGCTTTGCATATCAATTTGTTCGTCTGCAAACCTTTCTCGCAACATTCTGAAACCCTCATACCGCCGGTGAATCAACTCTAATGCAATTTCTTCGCCGAATTCCTCGATATCTTGCACCGTTTCGCTCAGGGAGGCAAAACCAATTACGCCTGATGCTTTCGCACCGCCTCCTTGTGGCAAATACGAACGTTCGATAAGGGCGATTCGCAAACCCGATTTTTTTTCGGCAAGCGAAACGGCTGTCGAAAGCCCGATAAACCCGCTTCCTAAAATGATGCAGTCAAAATTGACTAATTCTTTTTTCTCCCAAAAACTGTACATAATATTTTTTTTGCGAAATATAAAAAAATGTTTGCATAAAAGGAAAAAAGTGAAATTAAAAAAAAATCTTGCATCTGCTTGCTTCGCCGGCGCTTGCGTCTTCACGAACGACCTTGTGATGAGGTGCATTTTTATCGCTTGTGAAGATAAAAGCAAGGGTGAAATTATTTTAAATACTGATTATAAGCCGTTTATGAAGACAAAAAAAAGTGGAAAAAAAAATCTTGTATTTGCGTGTAGAATATTGGTTTGGAAAAAACTATTTTTTTGGGGGAATATATTTTTTGCATATTTTTTGCATAAAAATTGCAAAACATGTATTTTGCATTTTCAAACTACACAAACATTCTTTTATGAAAAAATTTTTTATCTTCTTTTTTTTATTTTGCTTGTATTTTAATTATTTGCAGGCACAAAAAAGCATTTTGGGCACAATCAATGACGAAAAAGGCAATCCTGTAACGGAGGTAATCGTTAAAATTAAGAACAGTGAAATACGAACTGTCAGCAACTCGTCCGGTGTATTTATGATTGATGTTTTAGACACAAACGCAGT
The DNA here is from genome assembly GCA_052033485.1 of Bacteroidota bacterium. Lineage (GTDB taxonomy): Bacteria > Bacteroidota > Bacteroidia > Cytophagales > Bernardetiaceae > JBPOJO01. The sequence goes on from JBPOJO010000741.1 coordinate 5,495, forward strand.
GCTTTGCTTACTGAAAGCGGGGTTTCTGTATAAGGAAGTCGTTGCTACCGATGAAAAAATGCGAATATTTTTGTCTCACGAGACTGCCGATTTATTCAAAATTCCGCTTTCCGAGCTGTTACAAATGCGCGATTCTTTGAATGAATTTACGGATTTCACGGTTGTTTCAGCCTCAAATGCGGAGGAAAAATATTCGCAAGTACCCGCAACAATGATAGTTTTGACGCAAAATGACTTCAACGAGCGCGGTTATCAAAATTTAACGGAAATGTTGAACGATTTGCCGGGAATGGATTTGGCTTTTATTCACGGGCAAATGGGAATCAACAATTATTGGCGTGGGTATCGTGCTTCTTTCAGTGCGCCTTACCTTTTTATGATTGACGGAATGGCGCAAAACGAAACTTACTACAATCATGTTGCGATATTGCGAAGTGTACCTTTGAGCAATATTGATAAAGTAGAAATTGTTTACGGTCCGGTTTCTTCTGTTTATGGCTCAAATGCGTTTATGGGGGTTATTAATATTGTTACGAAAAAGAAAACAGAAGAAGGCTTGAATGCGCTTATCAATCTGACAGGCGATATTAAAGGCTCATTTATCACCGATGCGGCGGCGATTTTTCAAAAAAATAAGTTCTCGTTTCTGATTTCCGCCCGTTTAGAGCGAGCCGATTTGTCAAATTTTATTAACTTTGACAGTTATGAGTACTCCTCCGGACGATATTCAATGGATAGCTCACTTTGGGGAAGTTCATGGACAAAAATAATTTTTCCCAAAAATCAATTTCAAAGCAATTTTCAATACCAAAATATCAATTTTCGCTTCAATTACCAGTCTTCGGAAATCGGATTTCGACTTGATACAAAATATGATGTTTATGGTCATGCAGACGCAACAGACAAAGTTATGCAAAATTTACCTTTATGGGTCAGTACGTATGATTTTTGGCTGCGACAAAATTTTATACTGAGCAAAAACTTCACTTCGCAAACGCTTTTTTTACATCGGCTTGAAGATACGCCGGAAGGCTCATGGTTGGAGGGGTACAATGTCCAAAATAACAGCAGCGAAACCAAAGAAATAGCCGGAGAAACTGTTGCGCCCGGAGGAATTCTTCGGGTTATTGATTATTCTAATTGGCCTTCTTTGCACAAAACATATTCCCTTTTACAGACTTTTGACGTGAAAGCGAGCGAAAAATTGACTTTTAACGCCGGAATTAAATACGAAATTAAGTACATTACCAAGCAAAAAGGTTACTACGGCAATGTCTATTCCCCGAACAATATTTATGCGAGCGGCGATGATTTATTTCCTAAAAACACAGAAACTTTCGACGCTCCCGATAATATTTTTACATGGGTAAATTACAGTGCATATTGCCAAACAAAATTTGCTTTTGATGATAAACACGGAATTAATGCGGGAATTCGCACCGACAATAATTCGCAATACGGTACAAACACAACTTTTCGCGGCGGCTATGTCGGAAAATTCTGAAAAATTGTCGGAAAACTACTCTACGCACAAGCATATCAAATACAAACTCAGAGAACACTTTACTCTACCTATTCAAACTTTGGAGCTTCTTCAAGCTTAAAACCTGAAAACTCCCAAACAATTGAAGTGCAAATCAGCTATACGAAAAAAAATATTTCTTCCTATTTGAGTTTGTATTATGTTGATAATCAAAACACTATAGTCAGTGTTTCGGGAACAGCACAAAATTTAGGGCAACGCGATATTATCGGTGCTGATATTCATGCGAATGCTATTATTGATGTTCCTTTATTAAAAAAACTGCAAATTTGGGGATATTATTCCACTTATTTCAAGGCAGATGAGCAAGTTTTTGACGCTCAAGGGCTTGTAACGGGCAGAAAAAAAATAGGAGATTTGTCCTTCCACAAAATTTACTTTGGTGCAACAGCCTTATACGGCAAACACCTCCTGTTGAATCTTCGGGCAAGATACATCTCTGAACGCGAAACTGTAGCTTCCAATCCGCTCGGAAAAGTAAGTGGATATTTTTTAGCTGATGCCAACTTTTCTTATAGAAATTTTCTTGTATCCGGCTTTGATATTTCCTTAAAAATAAATAATTTATTTAACACTACTTATTTCCACCCCGGAATCGGCGTTGCAAATGCGGGCAATACTGCCGGAAAATGGGAAAACGGTGTTTGGCAAGGCAGCAGCGGTTGGCAAAATTCTTTGCTTCCGCAAGCTCACCGCTACTTTTTGCTAACATTAACGCTTAGCATTTAAAAAAAGGCAGGAAAGCTGAAATATTCAATCATTCCCTTTCAAGCGAAAGAATCGTTGTAAAATAATGGGCAAAACTCTGATTTGCTTGCACGATTTTGGAAAATCGTACTGTTAAAAATGTACGAAATCATGAGTCGAAAGGGAATAACGAGATTTGAAAAAAAACATTAGAAATTTTAACAATTTGCCGCCAAACTTCGTTTTTGCATGAAATTTGCACCGCTTAATAAATTGAAATGAAAAATGTTTGTATTTCTGTTTAAAAATAGCTGTCGGTACTGCCGCTCTTTTTTCATTTTTTTGCTTTTTTTTAATTTTTCAGTTGCTCTTCTTGCACAAAAAGGGCAATCAGAGATAGAAAAAGCAGAAGAATATTTAAAAAAAGTCCCTTTTCGCAACGATATAGGCGATACCGCGCTTGTCAATCGGCTGAATTTTCTTGCTTTTGCCTACCGTGATAAAGACATTTCAAAAGCAATGCACTGCGCCGTGGCTGCTTCCGTTTTGTCGGAAATGACGAAATACCGCTACGGAGAGTCAAAAAGTTTGGGCTTGTGTGGCTTAATGTCTTATCGGCAAGGACATTACAGTTTTGCGATTGATTATCATTTGCGTTCCTTAGCCATCGCCGAAGAAATAGGAGATTCTACACTGATTTCCTTTCGTTTCAACGATTTGGCAAATATTTTTTTGAGCAAAGGCGATATTGAAAAAGCAAGAAATTACAACCGAAAATCGTTTCTCATCAAAGAAAAATTAGGCGACAAGGAGGGAGTAGCGACTTCTTTGCGAAACTTCGGGCATATTTATTTGCGCTTACACCTCTACGACAGTGCAGAATATTATTTGGCAAAAGCGGCTGATTTAGCGCAAAATATACATCATGACCGCCTCTTAGCCTACATTTACACCTATCAAGGCGAACTTTTTTCTGCCCTAAAACAGCACGAAAGAGCCGTCAGAATTTTGGAACAGGCAAGAAATTTACAAATAAATATTCAAAATTGGTTCGGTTTAGCCGAAACTCAAAATTCGCTTGCAAAAGCTTGTTTTGAGGCAAAAGAATATGAAAAAGCACTTTTTTATTACAATGAAAGTTTGAAAATTGCTCAAAAAAAGGGGCTCAAACACGAAGCTAAAACGGCTTTTTTGGGACTTTCGGACACTTATCAAAGTTTGAACAATCCGGCTTTGGCGTTGATTTATTTCAAAAAATATTCCGATGTGCGCGATTCTCTTTTTTCCGAAAAAAGTGAGGAGCAAATTGCTTATATGGAAGCACTTTTTAACAGTGAGCGCAAAGAGGTGCAAATTTCCCTTTTGACAACTGACCAAAAATTGCAAGAAAAAGAGTTGCAAAATGAAAAATTATATCATGAGATTTATTTAGTTGTGATAATTTTTATGCTTCTGTTCATTATTGTTGCAATTTTTGTTATTCGGCAAAATAAAAAAATCAATGCTTATTTGTTGATTCAAAAAGAAAGACTTGTTTTTAAAAATGCCGAAATTGAGCGCGAAAAAAGTGAAAAGGAGCGGCAAGCTGCCGAGTTGCACGAGCTTAATGTCGTGAAAAATAAGCTGCTGACCATTATCAGCCATGATTTGCGAAGTCCGCTCGGTTCTTTGCAAGGTTTGCTCACTTTATTGAGTTTTGAAGGTATTACCCAAGATGAATTTGTTTCCGTAACTGACAATTTGCGACACGATGTCAGTAATTTGAATGATATGCTTAATAATTTGCTTGCTTGGGCACTTGAACAAAGCGAAGGAATTGAGGCTAAACCTTTGATTTTCAACATACAAGAAGCTATTGCCGAAAATATTGCTTTATTGAGTCCTGTCTCGCAAAATAAAGAAATTTTAATCGTATGTGAAAACGAACGCGATACTGCGATTTTTGCCGACATTGACCAAATCAAATTAATTATTCGAAATTTGCTGAACAATGCCGTAAAATTTACGCCGCGAGGAGGCAAAATTTTTGTCGGTTTTGACGAAAATGAGCAAGAAATTGCCCTTTATGTGCGTGATACGGGCATCGGCATCGCGCAGGAAAAACTCAAAAATCTTTTCACTTCTTTTGAAAAAACATCTTACGGCACCGAAAACGAAAAAGGAACGGGTTTAGGCTTAAAGCTTTGCAAGGATTTTGCCGAAAAAAACA
>JBPOJO010000644.1:0-2852 GCA_052033485.1 Bacteroidota bacterium
CTATTTTAGCGGTTTTGCCCACTGAGTACAACAAATTAATAAAAAAATTCACAGATGAACAAATTGATACAATTCGTTAGGAATTTAAAAAAAAAGGGAGCTAAATTGCCCTGTTTTAAAGAAAAACTCGCAACTCACATATAACATCACTTGTAGCAACCGGGCAAAGCACATCAGGGGGCAAAAAAAATTGCCAATATTTGCAGCAGCCAAGTAAGTGTTCAAATAGGGGAACTAATTTCTCAATTTATTCAGTTCGTCCTGAGTAACATTGAGTTTGTTTAGTTCGCCTATAACTTTTTTAATTTTGTTTCTCCTCCCCCTTTCCATAGCTTCTTGTGATATATCGTAGGAAAGATGCAGTAGTTTTTTGTCGCTTATGAAGACTCAAGGCACGGCAAAGGTAAAATCAGCATAAATATTGCCAAGAAAAAAATCAAAAGATAACACCGACAGTTCCCGAACCGTAAAAGGTATGAGTTCTGACAACGACAAAAGGCGAAAATCCATCTCCGTAATCAGTCCTTAATTCCGCACAAAATCTCCTTGAACGAACGCCGAATTGCAAACCAAATCCCATTTCAAATTCTTTCGGCTCAAAAAATCTTTTTCCCGAATAACGAACTGTCATCGGACGCGAGAGTGAGGTATACGTATTTACATAAGAAAAATCGCTTGACAAAACAAGTCCTAACATTACTCCCACGCCGAAATATGTCCTGATTCCGTTTTTGTTTTTCGACATAAAGCGTAAAAAGTGCCCCGAACGAGCATATAATAATCCCAAGTTGATTGTTTTTGTGTCTGGTTTGTTCATGTACTCCTCAACTGAGGTAGAATTGATTTGATAGCCGAACACACCGAATTCGGAATAAAATGAACGCTTACCCAAATTTTTTCTTGACACTGCCTCAAGCGTGAAATAACCGCCTCCGCTGAAGGTTAAAAAACTCGTTTCTGAGGAATAGTTAAGCGTTGGGAATTTTTTTGCACTAATGTATATCAGCGTTCCCCGCCCTGAAAGCCCGAAATAAAAGTCTGTTTTGTAGCTTTCTGTTCGCGTAAATTCAGGTTTCTTTTTTAAACAGGTTGCATAATAAACATTGAACAAATTCAACATGGATAAAATTTTGTACGGCGTGTCGCGTATTTTTTCGGCTAATTCCGCACAATCGAAAAAATTATCTAACTGCCTCTTGTAAGTGTCATTCTCAATTAATTTGCCCTCTCCTCTTATCACTTTGTAAAATTTTTTGTGTATCAAAAGTGAAATAGTTTCATTTTCGTCGTTACAATAGAAAAATGAGCCTATTTGCTCCGTATTCAACAGCAGCAAATCTTTTTCACCCGAAACTAAAAGCTCCAAAAAGCAATTTTCAAATTTGGTTGCAAATGACGGTGTTGAAATATCCAAGACGGAAGCCTTTTGTGCCGGAACCTCCACATTTCGAGAAACATACACAACTTTTTGAGAAACAAAAATTCTTATATCGGCAGGCGAAAATTCTTTTTCACCGCTTTCCGTACTGATTTTGAGGAGTTGCGGCGTGATTTCTTTGTCCCTAAAATCAAAAATTCCGTGAATTGTATCCCCATTGACTTTGATAACAAAACACTTTTCGGGATAGGCGAAAACAGACGAAGTGCAAAACAAAAATACTGCAAAAAACAAGAATAAACTCTTCATGTGAATAAATTTGAAAAAGTAAAAATGCACTGTAAAGGCAAAAACGGTCTGAAATAAGTTTCTTTTGTATTGAAAATCAAGTTATTGCAGAAAACTTACAAAAGTCCGCGCAAAACTACGACAAAAAATTAATCAGCAAAAATAATAATTAAAAAATTCTCTCCGCCCTCCCATTTTTGCAAATTCTCAAAACTTTGCGTTCTTTGCGTTTTTCAAATTTTTAATCATGGAAACGAACGATTTTACATTTTGGCTTCAAATCGGCTTGTCGCACATCACAGACATCAATGCCTATGACCACCTCTTATTTATTGCTGCCATGTGTTCGGTTTTTTCATTCTCGGAAATAAAAAAAGTCCTCATCATGATAACGGCATTTACGGTCGGTCATTCGATTTCGCTTGCCTTTACCGTCGGCGGTTATTCGTTTATTGCGCCTTCAACTGTCGAATTTTTAATTCCCGTGAGCATACTTTTAACAACTGTGTTAAATTTAATAAACAAAAGCAAAAATAATCTTGATGCGGGATTAATGTATTTTGTGATTTTATTTTTCGGCTTGATTCACGGTTTAGGCTTTGCCGGCTATTTGAAAAGTCTTCTCGGCAAATCGGGCGATTTTTTTGTTCCCTTGATGAGTTTTAACATTGGACTCGAGGTCGGACAAGCCCTTGCAGGCGGATTAACCTTGTTTTTAATTTTTATTTTGGAAAAATTGCACTTTTCAAGACGCGATATTATTCTGCTCATCAACGCTTTTATTATCGGCGTAACGTTGACTCTGTTGCAAAAAGTGTGGATTTTTTGAAAAAAAGCGGATTGACAAAAAACGAAATGTTTTTTTTGTATTTCCGTCTGAAAAACATTTCGACTGTTTTATCTCAATCAAAAAAAATGTAACAATTTCTTTATTTCTTGAACTTATTATCGCAAACGACTGATAAACAAATCATTAGAAAACATTTTAATTGATTGCCGTTGTTTTTGTCATCACAAATGACTGATTTGTTAGCCGGAAATATGCCTTCATTACTATAAGCCTAAATAATTAATCAGCAAAAATTAAAGTTTAAACCTATAAGGTTTTAAAAACCTTATAGGTTTGATGCAAAAACGACTCAAGAACTAAAATTTCTTGTACCTAAATTGCACTTTTAAATTGTCC
>JBPOJO010000210.1:0-2872 GCA_052033485.1 Bacteroidota bacterium
CTTGCCTACAACGGGCACGGGGTCAATCAGTCAATTCTTTTTGGCAATGTCATTGCGCACCTCTACGCGGAGGAATATCACGCTTGGGAGGACACGCAATTTTACGGAAAAACGTTGAGCAAAGTGCCTGTAGAGCCTTTTCGCTACATGGGCGCGAATTTATTTTTTAAATATTGGCGTTGGAAAGATAAAAGGCGGTAAAGAATTTGCCTTTGATTCGCTCTTAAAAAAAATGTAGCTGTTTAGACTGATAGTATCGCCTGCTCTTGCCGGCTAAATTTAACTCTTTTGAAATCCAAGATGATTGCTTTCAGTACAATCTTTTGCCAACAAGCTAAATAATTACAAAATAATTAAAACACTGAATAACAGTTGTTTGTGATAAGAAGAAGCTGAAAAGCAAAACAAGCCTCAATTCGCATGAAAAGAGGCTTTTTTTACTTTTACAAAAAAGTGGTGAAAACCGGACTCGAACCGGTGACGCACGGATTTTCAGTCCGACGCTCTGCCAACTGAGCTATATCACCTCATTTTGGGACTGTAAAAATATGATGAAATATTTTATTTGCAAAAATTTTACGATATTTTTAATTCTTTTTCGCCCCCCCCAAAAAAAAAATTAAGTAAATTTGCCCTGTTGCAACTCTAAAATTTGCCAAAAATGAACGTCAAAGAAAAAATTAAAGACCTCTCCGACAAACTTCATTATCACAATCACCTCTATTATCAGGAACACCGCAACGAAATTTCGGATTTTGAATTTGATGCGATGTTGAAAGAATTAGAGGCACTCGAAAAAGAATATCCCCAATTCGCTTTGCCCGATTCGCCCGTGAACCGCGTCGGCGGTGCTTTTACAAAAGAATTTCAAACCGTGAAACATCATTATCCCATGCTTTCGCTCGCCAATACGTACAGCGAAGACGAATTGCGTGAATTTGATGAACGTGTTTCAAAAGTGCTCGAATGCGAATATTCGTATATTTGCGAACTCAAATTTGACGGCGTAGCCATCAGCGTTTTGTACGAAAACGGTTTGCTCACACGTGCCGTTACGCGCGGAGACGGCGAACAAGGCGATGAAGTAACGGGAAATGTGAAAACAATTTACGGCTTCCCTTTGCGCATCACGAAAAAAGGTTTTCCCGAAAAGTTTGAAGTGCGCGGCGAAATTATTTTGACTCGCAAAGATTTCGATTGGCTCAATCACGGAATTCTTGAAGAAAATAAAATTCGGGAACAAAAAGGCTTAAAACCGCTCAATTTTTACGCAAATCCGCGCAATGCAGCCTCAGGTTCGCTCAAATTACAATATTCTGCCGATGTTGCGAAACGAAAGTTGAGTGCTTTTGCTTATGAATATTTTGCCGAAAATAATGCCGTAATCAATCATTTTGAGGCACAAAAAGCCTTAAAATCGTGGGGATTTGCCGTTTCGGAACATACTCAACACTGCAAAAATATGGCAGAAGTGTGGAATTTTATCGAAAAAATCGGCAAAGAAAGGCATCTTTTACCCTTTGACATTGACGGCGTAGTTATTAAAGTCAATGATTTTGCACAAAGAAACACGCTCGGTATGACGGCGAAAAGTCCGAAATGGGCGATAGCCTATAAATACAAAGCCGAAAGTGCACAAACTGTTTTGCAAAGTGTTGATTTTCAAGTAGGCAGAACAGGAAAAGTTACGCCCGTAGCGAATTTGAAACCCGTCGCGCTTGCAGGCACAACCGTCAAACGCGCTACTTTGCACAATGCCGATGAAATAGAGCGATTAGATTTGCGTGAAAATGATACGGTTTTTGTCGAAAAAGGCGGTGAAATTATTCCCAAAATTACGGGTATCGCGCTCGATAAACGCCGTCCCGATGCCGCGAAAATTACGTTTCCTGAAAATTGTCCCGAATGTATCACCCCGCTCAAACGAAAAGAGGGCGAAGTTGATTTCTATTGCCTGAACGAATATGCTTGTCCGCCGCAAATGAAGGGCAAATTGGAGCATTTTGTGCATCGGAAAGCGATGAACATAGACAGTATCGGCGAAAAAACGGTTGATTTGCTTTATGAAAACAATTTGGTTACAACTTATGCCGATTTGTATCATTTGACTGCTGAAAAATTGAGTAATTTGCCCGGATTTAAAGAAAAATCGGTTCAAAATATTCTTGCGGGCATTCGTCAATCAACGGAAAGACCTTTTAAATCCGTTCTTTTCGCGCTCGGAATCCGCTTTGTCGGCGAAACCGTTGCCGAAAAATTGGCGGAGCATTTCGGAAGTATGGAAAAATTGGCGCAGGCAAGTGAGGAAGAACTGACTTCGGTGCATGAAATCGGCGAAAGAATTGCGAAAAGTGTACGCGAATTTTTTTCGGATTCTTTCAATACTGAAATAATTGCGCGTCTGAAAAAAGCAGGTTTGCAATTTGAGCAAAGTGAAAACGATAAAATTGTGGCAACATCTGTGCGTTTGCAAGGCAAAACTTTCCTTGTTACGGGCACTTTTCCGAATAAAAGCCGTGATGAAATGAAAGATTTAATTGTTAAAAACGGCGGAAAAGCACTTTCGGGTGTCAGTGCTAAGCTCAATTTTCTCGTAGTGGGGAGTGAGGCAGGAGAGAGCAAACTGCTTAAAGCACAAGAACTTAACATTCCCGTCATCGGTTTGGAAGAGCTTGAAAAAATGATAAATGAGGGAAATTAAAGTCGAATTTTTAACAAAAAAAAACACCCTAAGGCTTGGAGAACCTTGGGGTGTCGGCGCAGAATTTACAAAAAAACACTTCGCACAACTACAAACTACCTCACTATTTCATTCCCTTTTGAGCGATAAAAACGTGTTTTTGTAAAAAACTGGATTTCAGCGAGTTAAAAA
>JBPOJO010000164.1:0-4163 GCA_052033485.1 Bacteroidota bacterium
GGCATCGGCGCGAAAACCGCCGTCGGCTATGGTTACATGCAATAAATCAATATGTGAAAAAACAAAAAATGAAGATGGATAATTGCGTTTTTATGTCAAATAAAATGCCTAATGCTAATTGTTTTGCTGACTCGGAATTGGCTTCTTGGTATCAACATGTGCAGAGTGCCTACATTACGGATTGCTGTTTTTACGGCAATCCCGAAAAAATTTACTGCTTCGCTACCATAATGTACGAGGGCTTAAATTGTGGTTTTATGCACTACCACATACCGAAGCAACACCATGCGTATTTTTCGGCAAAATACCCCGAACTTGCTCAAGCTGTTAACCAAATTCACTATATCCGAACAGCTAACGAATATCGTAAAAATGGCTACGCAAGCCAAGTTTTAACATTTATTTTAAACGATATGACCGCGCAGGGTTTTCGGTTTGTTTGGCTGCGTGCTGATATTTCTTCGCTTTTTTATCAAGCAAAAGGTTTTTGCACTTTCACGGAGGCTTTAAAAAAAATATGTACTAATTTTGATGATTTTGCGGCAGATTATGAGGATAAAGTGGAAAAAATGGAACGTTTAGACAGGCATTTTGGCGACCGTCGTTTAGTTTATATCTGCGAAACTAAACGGCAAAACGATGAAATGTAGCAGCCAATTTTTAGAACTTGCATCTTGCCCTTGTTTGCGCCATCAGACTCATGTTTGACTGACACGACGAGTTTTGAAGTCATATTTTCGCTTTTATGAACAAACACAGAATCTTGTTAAGGAAAGATTTTCAGATTTTACAAAAAAATCGTATATTACAATCGCAATTGCACATTGCACATTGAAATTTGCCCATTGAAAAATTGCACATTGAAAATGAACAGAGACAAACTTTGTGAAAAAATGCGTGAAGCGGGTGCTTTGTGGTGCTACGCGCCCAATGCGCATATTACGGACAAAATTCTCACCGAAGCGGTTTTGCGATACGGAGACGTGCCCGAACTCAAAACCCTTTTTTTGATTTTTCCCAAAAGTGATATTCGCACTATTTGGTGTGAGTGTGTCATTCCCGACGAGCGTTTTTATCCGCACAATTACTACTTGGCTTTGATTTTTTTTGACATCAAAAATCCACGCCGCTACATCGAAAGAATGAAAAATAAATTTTCACGTTATGAAAGAATTAGAAAATCTCTTGCCGAAAACGGCGGAAGTATTGACGAAACTTGCCGAATTTGACTTGTTGCAAAAATTTACTTTTGTAGGCGGTTCAGCTTTGGCTTTAAGCCTTGCGCACCGATTGAGTGAAGATATAGATTTGTTCACTTGGGAAGCAGAGTTAGACCTCGATGCAATTTTTGAAGTCTTGAATCATTCAAACTTTGCAAATTATCAACTTACGGGCAGCTCTAAAAAGCAGGTTGATTGTATTCTCGAAGGTGTAAAAGTTACCTTTTTTGCCAATAATTGGGCTGAATTATCGGTGCGTTCGCATTTATTTGACAATCTTTATGTGGCTAATTTACAAACTTTGGCGATAATGAAAGTCAATACACTTTTTTTGCGTGCCAAATTTCGAGATTATTACGATTTGTATGTACTGAATAAACAACAATTTTCACTGCAAGAAATGTATGTACTCAGTACAAAAAAAATAAAAAATCTCCACTTATCCCTTTTTCAACGTGCTTTACTTTTTACAGATGACATTGCAGATGAGAATATTGCGCATCTTTCTCCGAAATATTCCGTAAATTTGAAACAAATTGCCAAACATTTTGAAAACGAAATCAAAAAACAAAACAAAAAATGAAACTTTTACGCATTGAATTTCGCGAAGATATCAAACAGTCGGAAATTCCCGCTTTTCGCGGAGCTATCATTGAAAAAGTCGGGCGCGAAAATGCTCTTTTTCACAATCACGACAACGAGGGTTTTCATTATCGCTACCCCCTCATTCAATATAAAAGGCTGTACAAAAAAGCCGCTATTATTTGCATTGAGGAGGGCGTGGAGGATATTCACAAACTTTTTTCGCAACAAGATTGGCAAATCAATTTTCGCGACCGCAGTTTGGATTTGCGCATTGAGCGATTGGAAACGGACATTTTTGAGCCGCAACTCACCGCTAAATTAAACACTTATCGCCTTTTTGATTGGATTGCGCTCAACGACTGCAACTACAAACTTTTCAAAGAATTGGAAACGGAAGTGGAGCAGCTTCTTTTTCTCGAAAAGCGTTTGATTAGTAATATTTTAGCTTTTGCCAATGGCATAAATTGGCAGGTAGATGGGCAAATTATTGTGCGCATTCACCCTGATTACGAAGCGAAGCCACTTTATTACAAACAAACAAAACTCATGGGTTTTTCCCTACATTTCGCTACAAACATTCTATTGCCGAAAAAAATCGGTCTGGGGAAAGGCGCAAGCACAGGGTACGGAGTAGTCAATTGACAATGTTCAATTTGACAATGGTCAATGGTCAATTTGACAATGGTCAATGGTCAATTTGACAATGTTCAATGGTCAATTTGACAATGGTCAATTTGACAATTTTCAATGTTCAATTTGACAATTTGCAATTGAAAATTGTTCATTGAAAATTGAAAATTGAAAATTGCTCATTGTTCATTGCTTCGTTTATTTTTGATTGTTCTTTGGATTGCGCCGATGATTTTCAGGATTTCTTCCAAATCTGTTAGCAAACTCGCTGCTTCTTCTTTTGTAAAATAATCGGTGTCTCGGAGGAGGTTAATCCAATATCTTGTTTCTCGCGCCTCTTTATAGGCGATACTGAGTTTGGCAAAAAAGTCCCTTTCGGATTGTGCCCCATTAGCTTCTTCAGAATTTGCGCCTACGGAAGTAGAACTTCGTAAAAACTGTTTTGAAAGTATAAATTCTTTTTTTTCCGTTGTTAAAAATTTGTACGCCTTTACTGCTCTGACAGCAAAAGCATACGTTTTGAGATGAAGAGCACTTTCTTTTCGCATGAGAATCAATTTTCAATTTGACAATGTTAAATGGTCAATTTTCAATGCGCAATGTACATCTTCTTTTTTTAAATAAAAAAAATAAATTTACAATCTGTCCATTGACAATTTTCAATGTTCAATTTGACAATGTTCAATGTTCAATTTGGCAATGTTCAATGTTCAATTTGGCAATGTTCAATTTGGCAATGTTCAATTTGGCAATGTTCAATGTTCAATTTGACAATTTGCAATTGAAAATTGTTCATTGAAAATTGAAAATTGCTCATTGTTCAATTTGGCAATTTGCAATTGAAAATTGTTCATTGAAAATTGAAAATTGTCAAATTAAATATTGAATATTGTCAAATTGAAAATTGAATATGAATGTTATTGTTGATGCAGTTGGTGCGTTTTTAGGAATTAAAGACGGTCGGTTAGAAATACGGCTGAAAAGCGGAGAAATCAAAACGGTTCCTTTCAGACAAGTGAGGTCTATTTTTGTTTCGCGATATTGTTCGCTCTCGGTCGAATTAATCGCACATTGTAACGATTTTGACATCAATCTTGTTTTTACGGAGCAGGGCGGCAAACCTTTTGCACGTATTTGGAATGGCAAATTTGGTTCAATTGCCTTAATTAGGCGCAAACAATTGCTATTTTCTGCGCATGAAGAAGGCATGAATTGGGTAAAAAATCGCATTTTATCCCGTATGCGACAACAAGCATCTTTTTTGCAAAAGTGTGCTTTTTTGCCTTTTTCGGAAACGGAAATGGTAATGCAAACGGCACAAAAAATTGAACAAATTTGCACAACTACCGACTTAATGCAATTTGTTTCGCCCGAAAACTTTAAAAATTCCTTGCGTGGCATGGAAGGAAGTGCCTCCGCTTTGTATTTTCGAGGAATTTCTGCGGCATTGCCTGAGGAATGGCGTTTTCCGGAGCGTTCACGTCGTCCTGCCAATGATGCTTTTAATGCGGTTTTGAATTATATTTTGGGCATACTGTATGCAAGAACCGAAACTGCACTCATCAAAGCAGGTTTAGACCCTTTTATTGGCATTTTGCACACAGACGAATATAATAAAGCCGTTTTTTCTTACGATTTCATTGAAACTTATCGTCAATGGGCAGAGGAATCTTGTTTTCAAATTTTGATTGCTTACAAAGTTTCGCCTAAGGAATCATTTAGACCGGA
>JBPOJO010000558.1:0-2080 GCA_052033485.1 Bacteroidota bacterium
AGAGGAATCAATAATTCTTTGGGAAGCTATGAAAGAGAATTTTCCTAATGATGCCCCATATTGGAATTATATAGACGAAGCAAAAGAAAAATTAGCAGAAGCAGAAAAAAAGAAAATCAAAACCAAACGCCTCGCCCTCCTCATCGGCAATGCGAAGTACCCGGTGCAGCCACTCGACAACCCGGAAAATGATGCGGAAGTACTCGCAAAAGCACTCCAGTCATGTGGTTTTGAGGTACAGGTAAAGAAAAATCTGCCCTTACTTGACTTTCAAAATGCCCTCAGTGCTTTCTCTGACCGAATAGCACAAGAAAAAAAAGCGGGTTTTCATGTTACGGCTTTATTTTATTATTCGGGGCATGGTTTTCAGCTTTCCGAAACCCAAGAAAGCTATCTGATGCCGATATACAACAAAGAACGCAAGTTTTCAGCCGCCGAACTGCCGGCAGAGAGCTATGCGATAAACAAAATTTTATTGAACCTTAATCCCGCACACGCAAGCATCGTCATGATAGATGCCTGTCGCACCGATTTGAAAACCAAAGGAATAGATGATTTTTTAGAATACGACCGCAGTCCTTCCATTCCGAAAAAAGATACTGTTGATAATTTCAAGGATTTAGCGAAAGGAAACTTTATCGCTTACGCAACCGCACCCGGCAAAAAAGCCGAAGACGGCAAAAATAACAGTCTTTTTGTGGAGGCTTTTTTGTTAGCCCTTAATCAACACGGCAAAAAAGAACTGCCAACTTTTTTCTCCAAAGTCAAAACGCAAGTAAGCGAAATAACCAAGGGCAACCAACGAGCTTGGACTACGGACGACCTTACAAACGATTTTTTCTTCAAACAAGATTGATTTTTATTTGTGTTCCCGAAATCAAGAGCGAAAAAAATATTACCAAAAACAATACGCACAAAAAAGCATAAGTAAGAACGCCAAAAGGTATTTCTTTTTAAAAACATCGTCCCACGACAGGGCATCTAATTCGGTTTTTTGCGACATCTCCTCTTCCGCTTCTGACTTTGCTTTTTTTAAAGTGTTTTCCCATTCCGATTTGAGGAAATCGTCCGTGAGGGAGGGGACATCAACCTGAGTTTCTTTAATGGCTTTTCTTGCATTGTCAATACTTCTTACCCAACTCGTGCTTCTTTTGTCTTCTTGCGTTTCCCACTTAAAAATGTGCATCATGAGCACTTTCAAATGACTCAATATTTTTCTTTTATTGCTTTTGCTCATTGCTCACAAAATTTTCCCCACTGAAAATATTTTTCAAAAAGCTCTTCGTCAGACGGCATGCGAATTTCCGTATTTTTGACAAAAATTTCCACACTCGGCAGAGCCGCCTCAAAAGCAGAGGCTAATTTTTGACGAAATTTCGTTTCGAGTTCGGGAGCTTTCAGTAGCAGCAACAGCACTTCTTCACGATGACGACGAATAGCAGTCAAAGACGTGCCTTCTTTTTCATTTTCGGGCAAATGTTTCCACAAGAGCACATGAAAAATCAACTCTCTCAAATTTTCCCAAAGCAAAAAAGAATAATCATCGTAGAGTTGCGCCGTCAATTCGTCTAAAATGCGCAAGGCTTCTTCCGTATTTCCTGCCAAAATTGCCTCTTTCGCACGTTTTGCACGGGGAAGAGCATCTTCTTCCGCTACCTCACGCAGGCTTTCCGTTCCGTCGTCTGTTTTGATGTTTATCATATTTTTTGCATTGATTTTATGTCTACAAAAGTAC
This sequence comes from Bacteroidota bacterium, assembly GCA_052033485.1. GTDB lineage: Bacteria > Bacteroidota > Bacteroidia > Cytophagales > Bernardetiaceae > JBPOJO01. The sequence goes on from JBPOJO010000558.1 coordinate 1,736, forward strand.
GAAATTTTTTGTTTTTTTTGGCAAAAAATGTATTTTTCGGACGATAAATTTTTATCTTTGCCAAAAAAACAAAGATGACTTTAAGTGAATTGATAGAATCAAATCGCGAACTCACGGAAGGCGATAACTACCTTGATGTGCTTGCTGCCAAAGATTTACTCAAAAACGGAAAATTTGAGGAGGCTTTGCAGATGCTTGAGGATTTGCAGGTTTCTATGGAAAAATCAAATGAAATTGTTGCGGAAAGAAGTTTACGTACGCTCATGCAATACGTTATTTTGTGCATTGATTTTCCCGAAAAAATGCGCAACAATGATGCAATTTGGCTAAAAAAAATATATGAAA
>JBPOJO010000001.1:0-3252 GCA_052033485.1 Bacteroidota bacterium
AGTATCCATTTTTTATATTTTTCGGCAATATTCGCAAAAAAATTCTATTTTTCAAATCCGGCGGTGCTTTTTTGGCTTTTTGTGTTTTTTTGGCGGTTTTTTGAATTAAATTGCTTTGATTTCCGCCCCTATCTTTCGCCTTTTTCGCTTAACAACAGCCTGCAAAAAAACAAGTTATTTCTTTCGGGAGATAGAATTGTACCTCAAGCTATCAGCTTGCAATTATTAACGTAAAGCTCGCAAGCTAAAGCTCGCTGTACACGCCGGCTAAAAGTTACAAAAAAAAATTTGAAAATTATTCTGCCAAAAAAGTAAGCCTCCTTTTTTTATCACAAACAACTGTTATACAATATTTTAGGCATTTTTTATGAAGCCGTAAAAAAGGCGGCGACATTTTTTTTACAAGTAATTTTGTGCTTATACTTTTTGTTATTAAATTTATGCTTGCAAAAGCTTATTTGCAGCAATATTTTAATTTTCAAAAAAATTAATCCGCTTTCGTGATGATAACGACACAAAAATTACAAAACCTCCTGAACAAAAAAGACGAAAGTCAAATTGTAGATTACAAAGAAGGGCATTATTTCGAAGAAAACGGGGCTGAATTTGACAAAAATAAACCCAAAATTGATGATTTTATTCTCGATATGTTATCTTTTGTCAATACCGTACGGAGCGAAACAGCTTATATTATCATCGGTGTAAAAAATAAAAGCTTAGAAATTGTCGGCTCGCACAACATTGAATTTCGGCTTTTGTATGACAAAATCAAGGATAAGTGCAATTTCGTGCCTGTTTTTCATGCTTATAGTTTTCCTTTTGAAGGGAAAATTTTACAAATTATTGACATTCCCATTGCCAAATACCCGTATCCTTGTGTGTTAAAAAACACCTTAAAAGAAGGGCGGTTGGAGAAAAATCGCGTCTATTGCCGAAAAGGTGATAAAAACGAGGAAGCCGACCAAGCCTATATCAAACAACTAAATTTTTGGTTGGAAAATTTGCCGAATAAGATTTTGCCTTTGCCCTCGCTTACACGTTACATTGAAAAAGTAACCAAAGATTACAGGGATTTGCAAGATTTTTTTGTGCATCTCATCGGCAGGCAAATTGCCGAAGTAAGTCTCACGGCGAGAGAAATCGGCACTATTAATCCGAGAGCGAATACCGTTGAAAAACTTTGCGAAGACCTTAGCCAAAAAGAGCGTCGTATGCTGATTTTGGGCGAACCGGGCATGGGAAAATCTACCGCGCTCAAATTTCTCACCTACCAACTCTCCCAAAAATTTGAAGAGTACGAACAGCCGAGTTACACAAAACCCTTGCCTTTGTTTTTAGAATTGCGTTCTGCCGACGAAAATGTAATTGATTTGATTGCGGAAAGCATCGAAAACTCTTTCCCTATCCTAAAAAGAGAAGACTTGGAAGATATGATAAAAAAATATCTTGCCGAAGGTGCTTTTATGCTCTTTTTTGACGGCTTGAACGAGATCATTAAGGACAAAAACCATGTTATTGTCGGCAAACTCAAAGATTTTTTCAAAAAATACGAGGCTTGTATGTTTGTCATTTCGAGCCGTCCCGAAGAAAGCCGTAAAAGACTGCACGAAATTCCGACTTTTGAACTCTTGCCTATGGATGAGGAACAACAAGAAGATTTTTTGAACAAAAATACGCGAAAAGAGGAAATTAAACCGATTATCGCCGAAACAAGGGAACAATATCCCGATTTAAAAGTTTTTACCGGCGTGCCTTTTTTATTTTTGTTGCTCATAAGGGTCGTAGAGAGAACGGGAAAAGTGCCCAAAGTGCAAACGGAAATTGTCAAACAGTTTTTTTACGGACTGTATGAACTTGAAATCGAAAAAAATCCCGCTTTTGATGCTGAAAAAACCCATGAATTGTTAGAATTTTTGGCGGAAAAGTTGGGTTTAAAGCACGAAAATAACCCCAAAGTGTCAGAAAAGCTACTTTGTGAATATATCGGAGAAAAATGCAATGCCCAAAATTGGACATTAGACCCGAAAACTTGGCTCAAAAAAATCGTAGAACTCAATATTTTGGTCGCCGAAAACCAATTTTACGCTTTCAGGCATCAGTTGTTTTTGGAAACACTCTACAACAAATCTTTTGGTGAAAATTTAGAATGGGAATAAGATGAAACTATCAGAAGTCGTGTATAATCCGCGTTATTTCAACATTTTGGTACTTACCTCCGGAGAGTATCAGGGCGAAAAAAGAAAACAATTTATCGGCAAAGTGGCTGATTATCATTTGTTTTTGGCGGCTGCGTGCAAGATGTGTTCCATCGAAGAAGAAGCGGATATCAAAAACGAAATCTTAGAAAAGGCGCGCGCCAAAATTTTTGAGTGTTCCCAAACAAGAGACTTCGCTCAAATTGCCAACGCGATTGCTGCCATTGCCCGAATCAAGGAATTAGAGCAAGCCAAAGCTTTCTTTTTTTGGTTAGGCTACGACACTGCGGCAAAAGTACTGACTGAAATCGGCACCTTTCCTTATGCCCCATACCAAGAGCTCGAAGATATTTTTAAAGATTTGTTTTTTGACCCGCAAGAAAGCAATCGCGATGCACAAATCGAGTACCGTTTTGACATGAGTTTGATTTTGGGCGAACAAAAACAAACGCATGTGATAAAAACTGACTTGGACAAAATCAAAGCCAACGCCACATTCCCAAAACTCAAAAAACTTTTTGAACTCCTGAAAACTTTCGACATTCGCCCTACTGTTTTGCACTATAATTTGATGTTGGCGTACAGCCCCGATTTTTGGGATGCCAAAGAATATTTTGTAGAAATGAACACTAAGAGTTCTGCTACGCCCAATGAAGTTTCTTTTAATGCTTATATGAACAAAGCGGATAACTTTTTTAGAGCAGAAAATATTTTCCGAGAAATGGAAATACGCTTTCCCTTTGACAAGGAAAGTGATTACAGCAAAAAACAATATTTGATAGCCTATTCGGTTTTGATGCGGCACGCTACGGCACAAAAAGCACAAGAACTTTTTGAAGAAGCACAAAAAAGAGGCATTGAAACAGATAAACGCTTATATTTTAATGTCTTGCAAAAACAAGAAAACAAGGCAGACCTGCTCGAAAAGGCAAAAAAAGAAGGTATCGAATTAGATGTAAAGTCGTATGCTGTTTTGATGAGCAAGGCGCACAGTTTTGCGGACGCGAAATTCTTTTTTGAGGAAATGAAAAAGGCGAATTTGAAACCCAATGAAATT
>JBPOJO010000066.1:0-10477 GCA_052033485.1 Bacteroidota bacterium
GCGGAAAGATTGCAATTTTTTGCCGGCGGAAATATTTTTGCTAATAACGGCTCTCTCGATATTGCCGGTGCGAGTCAAATTGTTTTCGGCTCGCTAAGCATCAATGATGATGTTTCTGTTTATGGCAGAAACACGGGAACCGGCTTTGCTGTTTACGGCTCTGCTCCTAACGGAGGAACGGCAGTTTACGGCTACAAAACCGCCGGAACAGGCGGAGCTGTCTTAGGATTTAACAATCGAGCGGCTAATTTACAAGGTTCGGGGGTTGCCGGCATAGGAAATGATACAGGAAATTATTGGGAGCTTGCCACTCCGACAGGCGGGTCTTTCACAGGCATAAGATACGGTACTTTTTCAACTCAAACAGAAAACAGTAACGCAATAGACCATTCTGCTTACATCGGAAATTATTACCAAGGCGCAACTCAACGCTCGGTTTATGTCGGCGGAGTCATCGGCGGAACACATTACAAAATTTTGGGTACAGGTGGCGGCTCCGTTTCAACTACCATGACAACACGCGACGGAGAAAGAATACTTTTCGCGCCGGAAGCAACAGAAAATTGGTTTTTTGACATGGGTGAAGCACAACTGAGCAACGGAAAAGTTATCGTCAAATTAGACCCGGTTTTCGCCGATTGTATTTCTGACGAAAAACCGTTCAAGGTTTTTGTTCAGGGTGCTGAGGGCACACTCGGTCAAATACGGGTAACGCGCAATCAGGCAGACAAAAGTTTTGTCTTGGAAGACCTCGGTGGTGCAAGTAACGGCACGGTGCAATTTTCAGTTTATGGCATTTGGAAAGGAAAAGAAAATTTGCGCTTGCCGAAATACGAAGGAAAAGTAGAAGCCATTGAGCATCAGGCTGAAGTTCTTGACGTGAAAGATTAAGAAAAATTTAGCATCGAGTATCGTTGATAAGGCTAAGAACTGACAGTTCACAAAGAACTGTCAGTTCTTAAAAAAAATTGATTTTCCTGCCTGATTTTTTGTGCAAAAGCCGCCAAAATATCGGCATTGATTTCATTGAACAGCGGAACACGAAACAAGAGCGGCAAATTTGTTTTTTGTAAAATGATTTTTTCCGTATCGGGATTTTCGTTGCCGTTGAAAACGATTCCTAAAATTTCGATTTTTCGCCTTTGTAATTCGTTAAAAGTTAATAAAGTATGATTGATGCTGCCGAGATAATGATTGCTGACAAGGACGACAGGAAGTGCAAGTTTTGTGATTAAATCCGCGAGACATTCTTTCTCATTCAGCGGTGCTAAAATACCGCCTGCTCCTTCGACAACCAATGCGCGATGATTTTCGGGGAGTTGAATTTTTTCCAAAATAATTGCCTTTTTATCGCGTGCTGCCGCTGCGTGGGGTGAAATCGGCTCTGTAAAAAGGCAGGATTCCTCAAAAAAATGCCTTGGTTGCTCGCCGCAAAGCCTCTTTACCGTATCCGTATCGCGCGGCAAACCGGACTGAATTGGTTTCCAATAGTCCGCGTCCAAAAGCAAACAAAGCAAAGCCGACACGAGTGTTTTTCCGCTGTCAGTTCCGATTGCTGTAACAAAAATTTTTTTCATAAAAAAAAGAATGTTAAGATGTAAGATATTTCAAAAAAACTTTTGCAAGTCCAAAAAAAGAATTTATATTTGCACGCAAAGAAGGACAAAAAGAAAAAGTGCGACAAAGCCGCACTCTTTCTAATCCTAACCAATAAACAACACATAAACACACATTTCGGCTTTCGCCAAAATTTCGGGACGCTTTCCGTATCAACGGAAGGCGTTTTTTCAATATTTTGCACAACAAGAAAAGCTCTTGTAAGGATTGACGGCTTTAAGCCTAAATATCATAACGCAAAATTAAGACAAAAGTTTTAGTAATTGCAATTTTTCTAAATAAATTATTTATTTTTTCGAGATTTCGCAAAAATAATCCGTATCTTTGAGAAATTTTTAACCGGAGGGTTCAGACATGGAGAAAAATTTCGAATTTGATAATATTGACCTGCGCATTTTGGCTGAATTAGTTAATAATGCTAAAACGCCTTTCACGGAAGTCGCCGACAAAGTTTTTGTTTCGGGCGGTACTGTTCATGTGCGCATGAAAAAATTGGAAAAAATTGGCATTGTCAAAGGTTCTTCGCTCGTACTTGATTATGACAAGCTCGGTTACAATGTAACGGCGTTTCTCGGCATTTATTTGGAAAAAAATTCCTTTTATGACGAAGTTGCCGCCGCACTCGAAGAAATCAGTGAAATAATGACTTTGCATTACACGACGGGTACATACAATCTTTTTGCCAAAATTATTTGTAAGGATACGAAACACATGCGCGAAGTGCTGCATAATAAGATTCAAAAAATCTCCGGCATTGAGCGTGTTGAGGCTTTTATTTCATTAGAAGAAAAATTTGACCGTGCGCCGAGTATGAAATACTTGGAAACGCCCGAAAGTTAAACTTTGTTTTAATTTGTTAATTACACAACTTCTTGCTTTTTTATTCGTAACTTTCGTAAAGGCGTGTACTGCGCTCATTGAAAAAGACTTACCGTCAAAAATGCTGACTTTATGCAAAGTTTTACGCAATTATTGATTCGTTCTCTGTTCTTTATTCTTTTTTATTCGACAAGTTTTGGGCTGTCGGCTCAGAATGTCCTATTGCCCGATGTGCCTCGCAACCCTGTGAGAGTACAAGGTAAGGTAGTCATTAAAGTAAAAAAAGAAGCCGTAAATGCTTTTTCGCCTGCAAGTGTCGAAAATCGCTTTCGCGCGGTAGGCATTAAAAAGTGCAATGCGCACTTTGCCGACATGATTCCGAGAGCCAAAACGGATAAGTTTTCCGAAAAAGACCGATACGGAATCGGCAGAATATATCAAATTGACGTAACGGAAGGCTTTTCTGTTGAAAATATCATAGCTTATTTTAAATCAATGGCTTGGGTTGAGTATGCCGAGCCTATTTATGAAAATTTTTTACTTGCTCCGCCGTTTGTGCCCAATGACCCTTATATTGTCGACCACTGGCATTTAACTAATATTAACGCTTTTCCCGCGTGGGGGATTGCTAACGGCAGCCCTTCAGTCGTTATCGGAATCATTGACACAGGGGTCAATCACCGACACCCGGATTTGATAACACAGCGATTTTTTAACAATACCGAACGTTTTGGGGTCGGCGGATTTGATGATGACGGAAACGGTTTTATTGACGATTCGCTTGGTTATGATTTCGGAGACTTTGATGCCGTTGCTTTAGACCCTCATTATCACGGAACGGGCGTTGCGGGCGTTGCGGCAGCACGGGCAAACAACACGGAAGGCATTGCGGGTTCGGCTTTTAATTGCTCTTTTATGCCCTTGAAAGTTATGAATTCCGCTTATTCGATAGTCAACACAATGGACGCGGTTTTGTACGGAGCGGAAAACGGTTGTCATGTCCTAAATTTATCTCTCGGGCGAATTGGCGGCTATTTGCAGTGGGAACAAGATATTTTTAATTATGTAGTGAATGTTAAAAATGTCGCGGTCGTTGCGGCTGCCGGCAATACTTACGGCGAATTAGATTTTTATCCTGCCTCCTATTTTAATGTTTTATCTGTTGCACACTCAATGGGAGACGATTCGCGCATTCCCACCGGAACGTTCAGTACAAATGTGGATTTAATGGCGCCGGGTGCGGGAATTTGGACGAGTTATAATTATGATTACATTCCGTATTATTACTATCCGATGACCGGTTCGTCTTTTGCCTCACCTTTGACGGCAGGCGTTACGGCTTTGGTGCGTGCCCATTATCCCGATTTAACTGCCGCGCAAGCGATGCAATTAGTGCGTGTTACGGCTGATAATGTTTATGCTTTGCCGAATAATGCACCTTATTTTGATAAATTGGGTTACGGTCGTTTGAATGCTTTTCGCGCTTTAGATGAACGCCCGACGGCAAAAGCGGCGCGAATGTTTGCTTTTTCGGCAAAAAATTCGCTCGGCGAATACATTTTCCCCGGTGATACGGTTGAAATTACGGCTGATTTTACCAATTATTTAGCTGCAACAAGCTCTGCTTTTCGCATCACTTTGCGCTCAGCTTCTCCTTATATCACCGTTTTGGACAGCGTTTTTGATGCCGGCAGTATGGCGACTTTGGAAGAAAAAAATAATTCTTTGCAAAAATTCAAAGTGCTTGTTTCCGCAGCCGTACCGCGAGACCATTTAGCCAAAATGCGCTTATCTTATTCAGATGCAGCTTATTCCGATTTTCAATATTTTACATTAAACTGCAATATGTCTTATATTCACTTGAATATCAACGACATAGGCATGACAATCGGCAATAATGCCACCGTCGGTTATTATGACCGCTATTATTTGAAAGGCAAGGGCGTGCAGCGTTACGGTACGGAAATTTTGAAAGAAGCGGGCTTAATCATCGGGCGCGATTCGGTAAAACTATCCGATGCCGTGATTCGCAATTTTGCGTCCGCAATTCGGGAAGACAATTTTAAATACACTCCTCACCCCTCAGGCTACGCGAATCCGCGTATTTCTGAAAACACGCCGCTCAATATTAAGGCTGAAACTTATTTTACCGATACGGTAGCTAATCCGAATGCGGTCGGGGTTTTTGTCAAACAAACGGTTTCGGGCAGGAGAAATGCGCCGCATCGAAAGTATGTCATTTTTGAATACGACATTAAAAATATTTCCGCTGCCGCTTTTGATTCCCTCAACGTCGGAATTTTTGCCGATTGGGACATACAAGATGCCGTGAATTTGGCAAATTGGGACAATATCGGTAAATTCGGTTATATTTACAAAGATACAAGTTACACGGCGATTAAAGTTTTGAGCACGACTGCTTTTAATCACTTTGCTTTTGATGTCGTGTCAAGTTCGGCTTCCGGCAATATCAATATTTTGGACAGTTTTACCAAAGGCGAAAAATGGCGAGCGGCTTCGGGCGGCTTGGCAAGGAATTTTGCGGGTACGCTCTCGGGTCCATCGGGCAATAACACAGCGCATTATGTCGGCACAAGTATTGCGAATATTACACCGGGGGAAAGTCGCAAAGTCTATTTTGCCTTTTTAATCGGCAACAGTTTGGCAGATTTAAGGCAATCGGCAATTGAGGCGCAAAACGCAGTCAATCCTTCCGTCAGCCCGATTCCGGTTTTCACGGATTCAGTTTTTTGTTCCGGCGAACCGTTTCTTATTTCTCCGTCGGGCGGCACAAATTTTGCCTTTTATTCCCCATGTAATCCGATAACACCACTGCACATCGGCAACAGCTATTTAATACCTGCCGATTCCGTGCTTAATACTTTTTTGGTAACGTGCAGAGATTCGGTGGTAGAAAGCGCGCCTCGTTGGATAAATTTTGACCTTGTAAGCCCGACGGTAGATTTTTCCGCGCCTGCGTCCGTGGTAATTCCCGACGTTTCCTCCGTAAGTTTTACTTCTCTTGCGACTTCAGCCGTCAGTTGGACATGGGATTTCGGAAACGATACTTTTTCTAATCTTGAAAACCCGTCTGCGGTTTATACGTCTTCGGGGGTATATATGGTAACTTTGACTGCTACGGATAATAACGGTTGCACGGGAAGTGTTTCAAAATCAATCACTGTTGCGCGTCGAAGTCCGACTCCGGTCATAACTCCTCTCTATCATTTCGTTTGTTGGGAAGAAAATGTTGTCATTTCTCCTTTAAACGGCTCAATTTTTAAGTTTTATAAAAATTCTGCATTGACACAGTTGGTTAGTCAGGGCAATTCTGTTTCTGTGCATGACCCGATGATTCAAAGTGTTTGGATAACTTGTATTGATTCGCTTTTGGAAAGTTTGCCGGTGAAAGTGGATATCAGAAGGAGCTACGTCAGAGCCGAATTTCAGGCTGCCCCTATTTTTGATACGGTTTTATATGCCGATGTGAATTTTAACGATTTTTCTGTTTCAGATTTGTCACTTGTACAATGGGAATGGAATTTCGGCGACGGAACCGCCTTTTCGTCAGACCGCAATCCCGAACACACCTATTCAACACAAGGTATATACGAAGTAACGCTGAGGGCGAGGAACAGTAAAGGCTGTTGGGGTGAAATCAAACGAAAATTTAAAGTCGGTAAACGCTCCCCTGTGCCGGTTTTGCGCGATTACGCCGCCGATGTTTGTATAGGCGGATATGCCTATATGTTCCCGCTCAACGGTACAAAATACAACTATTACACAGATGTTGCCTTGTCGGATAAAATTTATTCAGGTAAAAATTATGCTCCGCTGATAACGGAAAGCACGCCGAATGTTTTTTACATCACTTGCGCGGATTCTTTGATAGAAAGTGCGCCGACCGCATTCAGAATTAACAAAAAACAAGCTGTAGCCGATTTTGAGTACCCTCGTGAGGTTTTGATGCACATCAATAATCGCGCGTCCTTTATTGATTTGAGCAAAGATGCCGTCGAATGGGAATGGGATTTCGGCAACGGTAGTGTTGCCTACAACAAAAATCCGACGGCAATTTACAGAGGACAAGGCACTTATACGGTGAAGTTAAAAATAAAAAACAGCAGCGGTTGTTTTGCTGCGGTAAGCAAAAAAATAGTTGTAGTCAATAAATCGCCGGAACCGCAAGTGCCGAGCTATAAAATTTGCTCTAATGATAAGGTGCACATTAAGCCGACGGGCGGAAAAGTTTTCAAATTTTACACCGACGAATTTGCTCCTAAGCATATACACGTCGGCAATTCTTACGAAACGCCGCGTTTGGGAAAAAATACAACTTATTTTATTACTTGCGTAGACTCAGCGATTGAAAGCTCTGCCGTTCGTTGTGAAATAATTTTAAGTCGTCCGATTTCAAATTTTACCATGTCGGAGGATTCGCTCAATCTTTTCCGCACAGATACGGTATTTTTCCGCGACCAAAGCCAATTTGCAAAACGTTGGTTATGGAATTTTGACAACGGAAAAAACGCATTTGTGCCGAATACATTCAGCCGATATTTTAACAAAAAGCACTACCGCGTCAGTTTGATAACTTTTGACTCCCTCAATTGCCTTGATACCATGCGCAAAACGCTTATTGTGTATGATTCGGCGGTTGTCGCAAGTTTGAATCCCGATGATGAATATGATTTTGCGATTTTCCCTATTCCCGCAAAAGACCGCATCAATATTGCATTCAGTAAATACGGTCATAAACCGATAACTTACACGCTCACGAATGCAACGGGCATGTCGGTTTTAAAAGTTTCCGAGCATTTTTCTGTACTTTCTTTTGAAACGATTTCGACAGCGCATTTGCCGCGAGGTCTTTATATTTTGCGTTTAAAAATCGGAGAAAAGATTTTTAACAGAAAAATTGTTTTGGATTGACATAGTGTAAGAAAAGCAAGTAATTCGCCTGAATAGGAATGGCAAGCGGTCTGCTTGCCGTTTTTTTTGTGTTGAAAGCAAAAAGATTGCGTAGCGGAGCGTTATGCGCGCTAAGTATTTACGAAAAATAAAATTTATCTGATATTTTATCTATACAGCAAACTGTATAAAAAAGTTTATTATTCTAAAATAAAGTTAAATTAAAAAATTGTAATCATTTTATAATCAAGCTATTAACAAAATACCCAAAAAAAATATTTTAAAAAAATTGGTTTCAATTTTTTTTTTTTTTTGATTTGCATCGCATTAGAACCAGGTACCAAGTCAGTGCAAATTTGGTCAGTATTCGTTTTAACGACAATAAACAATATAAAGATTTTTTGGAATCATAAAAACAAAATTCAATGAAAAAGTTGTTTTTTTCTGTCGCGCTTTTCACAGCTATGAGCGCATCTTGTTTCGCTAACGGAAATGAAATCGAAAACAAAGCAGATAAAAAATCGGAAACAAAAGATGCTGCTAAAACAGAATCTGTTAAATCAGAAGCAAAAGTAGAAATGACAAGTCCCGATGCTGTTTTTTGTAGAGTCAAAAGGAAAGATGGTTCAATCGCTACATGTTGGTTTTGTGATTGTTCAGAATTAAAAGATGGACTGTAACTCTTGAAAACAGAGTTCTTTGTATTTAAACTGAACTATGCACGGATTGCACTTTGCTTGTTTTCATTTTTCATGAAACAAGCAGAGTGCATATCTGAGTGATTGGGCTTTTGTTTATTTTTCGCACCAAAGGCAATTAAGTGTAGAGAATAGCGTTAAATTTTTATTGCTCGCTACCTTAGAGTACGACTCAAGTTGTAATTTTTATTTATTTTTCATGAAAACATTTTTGTTTTTTCTTTTTCTGTTTTCCGCGATTAACGTCGATTCATATGCACAATGTCGGATTTTCAATGTGCAGCACAATTACAAAGGAATTGATGTCCGGTTTTACAAAATGATTGTTTCAGAGAACAAACTTCTCTACCTGCATACCCAAAAAAAAGAAAGCAAGCGTGTTGGGAATATTCAAGTAGATATACCGTTTAACTTTTTTTCGTGGCACTACGATACAAGTAAAAAACGAATCACAGAGCAGCGGCAACTGGAAAACGGAAAGTTGTTAGTTTCAGAATTTGCACCTGATTCCTTGCACTGGGTAGTAACGAATGAATCTAAGAAAATTCTTGGTTATCAATGCTATAAAGCTATTCTTCCCGCAGCCGAAGCGGAGAAATTAGAGGTAAGTTTTCAAGAGGACGGTGATTTAATCGTGTGGTTTACGCCTGAAATTCCTATATCTGCAGGGCCTGAAAGAATTTATGGATTACCCGGGCTTGTTATGGAATTTACTTTTTCCGCTTTTTCTGCTCTTGTTTATACGGTAGTGTCAGAGGAGGTGCAAGAAAAAAAGACGGAGGATTGTATAAAAGTTCCTTCAGACGGTATTCCTGTCGAACTTGCCATAGTTCGCAAGATTGAACATTCTTCCAAAGAAATTAAAGCTTACGAAAAGAAATCGAAATAACAGATGTAAGAAAAACTGCAATTCTACACACCGTATTTTGCTTATACAAGTAAAATATGTACTTTGGCAGCAATTGAATTGAGGCTGTCCGAAAAGCATGTTTTAAATTTTGCAAACCAAATATAATTTTGTCAGTTTCCTTTTTAGCCCCCAAAGATGATTTTTTTTGACAGAAATTGCCTCAAAATCGTCATTTTTTCTCTAATGAAATGCTCAAAACGGAAATAACAAAATTTTATTTGGCTTTGATTTTCCTAAATTGACTTTTCGGACACCCTCTACATTTTGTTTTTTTATTTTTATTTATGCTTAACCAATTTTCATTCATGCAATATCTCATTATTTTTCTTTTGGTCATTTTTGCCCATAACCCATTACAAGCACAAACGCTTCGCTTTAAATTTGTTGATAATTTTAGAGGAGTAGCGAGGCAGGAGACGGTAGTTCTTGTCAATCAGGAATCTTTTTTATATGAAAGTAAGCAAACTGACGGACATAAGTGGGTAGAAGAAGTTAAGTTATACACTTCTTTTGAAGACTACCGTTGGTATTTCGACGTAAAAACAGGAAGGGTTATTACGCACAGGATACTCAAGGACGGTACAGAATTAATTTCTTCATACAAGCCGACTCCTTTAAATTGGATACTTTCTGAAGAGGAAAAAACAATTTTAGGCTATCGTTGCTTTAAGGCTGTTTTACCTGCTCATGAAGCAAAATCAAAAGGATTTTCTCAGGTTGACAATTCGGGCGATATAATAGTTTGGTATTCTCCGGACATTCCCGTCGGCGCAGGAATAAGAGGTATGCATGGCTTGCCCGGCATGGTGCTCCTCCAAGAAAGCACAGAAGAAATGTCTTTTACTACCGTTGCCATTTCAGTTGAAAAAACAGAAACCACTATTCAGAAGCCAACAGAAGGCATTGAAGTTCCGCGAGAATTGATTGAAAAATCCAGTCCGAGCAAAAAAGAACTGAAAAAGTACATGGAGGTAAAAGATAAATAATTTTTGACCCATCGCTGTTGTTCGTGAGGGAATCCCCCGTGTACAACGGACTTCAGTCCGTTGTACAGTAGGCAAAATTTTATGCTCAATCCTTGATTCTTAAAATAAGAAAAAAAAGATACATTTGTAACGCCACACAATAACAGATTTTTAAAATGGAAGATATCAAAGAAAGCGATTTTTTTGCCATTCCTAATCCGATTCACGATGTAGTTTTTCCGTTACTTAATGCAGGATTACGACAGCCCCATTTAAAAAAATTATGGATTAACTTTAATATTCATTTTTTTGTTTTTTTTAGCAATATTCTGACAAAATGCTTTTTATTAAAAAATGTTAATTTTTTATTATAAAAAATTGATAATCAAGCCATTAACAAAACAGTCAAAAAAAATATTTTAAAAAAATTGGTTTCTATTTTTTTTTTTTTTTTGATTTGCATCGCATTAGAACAAGGTACCAAGTCAGTGCAAATTTGGTCGGTATTCGTTTTAACGACAATAAACAATAGAACGATTTTTTGGAATCATAAAAAC
>JBPOJO010000030.1:0-3053 GCA_052033485.1 Bacteroidota bacterium
AAAATAAAGACATTTACCTCATCGGAATCAATTTTTCGGGCAAGACAAAAAGCGTGGAAGAGTTGCTCACGGAAAAGTTGTAAAATGAAGTTTTTTTTTTGCAGAAAAGAAAATGAATATGAACACGAATGAGGATTGCGACGCTTTATCGCGCTGCAAGGCGCGGAAACAGAAACACGGAAATAATTTGAAAGCCTGCCTGCCGCTCCGTAAATTGCCTTTCGGAACACGAAAACGCCCTGCGAATCTTTGATGCAGGACATTCGGAGCGAACGACTCCCAAAAAAGTTTGTTTTTTTATGTTTGCTCACGTAATTTTACGAATTTTTTCACAACTAAAAACCGAATTAACCCTTAATTTTTTCTGATTTTTCCCAAACAGATTTTGCATTTGAAATAAGGCGGTAAATTTCATCTTGCGGAAGATAAAAACACTCCAAAGCTTCCGAAAAAATGGCAATATTGGTCTCTATTTCGTCTGCAACCACTAAGTCTGCACCTGCTTTTGTGAGTTCGGGCATTTCGTTTGCTCGCCTCGTCCGCGCCAAAATCGTCAAATTCGGGTTGAGGTGTTTGCCCAAACGAACCACACGCAACGAGATTTCGGGTTCGGAAGTCGTAACGACCAAAACTTTTGCTTTCGAAATGTGTATGTGCGAAAGAATTTCTTCATTGGAGGCATCGCCGAAAAAAACATTTTTTCGCAGGGCAGGTTCTGCATTTTCAATCTTGCGGGGGTCGGATTCTATGACCACAAAAGGGATTCCGCCTAATTGCGCCCCTTTTGCCAATGCCGTACCGTTGAGGCTCAAACCGATTATGACCATGTGTTCTTTTAAGCCCGTTTGCTGAAATTCGCTTAAATATTCCGGCAATTTTCTGTTTTTATTTATCCAACGACTTATCGCTTTGGGTTTCGGAATTTTGTAAATAATATAATAAGCAATTTTATTTCCGTTCATTATCAAAAGCGGTGCTATTGCCATCGTTAAGACCGAAATCGCCATGAAAGATTGGTATACTTCAATCGGCATCAAACCGATTTCCGTGCCTTGTTTTGCCAAAACGAATGAAAATTCTCCCACCTGCGCCAAAGTCAATCCGGTCAGAATCGCGGTTTTTATCGGTACGCGAAGAGTCTGTGCCGCTAAAAATCCCAAAAAGGCTTGTATAAAAATACTCACAAAAGATAAACGAAGAATTAAAAATAAATTTTCCCACACATAATATACGTCCATCAACATTCCTATTGAAATGAAAAATATACTTGTAAAAATCTCTTTGAAAGGTAAAATATAGCTTGTCGCCTCATGACTGTATTCGGATTCGGAAATCGCAAGACCCGCCAAAAACGCACCCAATGCCAATGAAAGCCCCGCAAGTGAAGTCAGATAAGCGATTGAAAAACAGATGACTATCGTGGTAGAAATGAATAATTCTTTGCTGTTCGTCGAAGCAACCAAATAAAATAATTTTCCTATGACATATTTTGACAATAAAACAAGCAAAATAAGTACTGCCGCCATTTTTCCTATCATTAACAATACTTCCTGCAAAACATTTTCCGCCTGACCCGCAAGAATCGGCATCATGAGCATCATCGGAACGACAGCAATGTCTTGGAAAATCAGCACGGCAAGGGCTATTTGACCGTGAGGAGTGCCCATTTCTCCGCGCAACTGCAAAACTTTTAACACGATGGCAGTGCTGCTCAGGGCGTATAAAAATCCGATAAAAACCGCTATTTGCCACAAATCGTATTCCGAAAAATAGACCATTGAGCCAAAAACCGCTGTTGTTATCAAAACTTGCACCGAACCGCCGAGCAAAGCCGCTTTTTTGATGCGAAGCAAATTCGGTATCGAAAACTCCAAGCCGATGGCGAAAAGCAAAAGAACAACCCCGATTTCGGCAATCACATCAACCGCTTCTGAGGCTTTAACAAGTTGAAAAACATAAGGTCCCGCCAAGATTCCCGTCAGCAAAAAACCTACTACACTCGGCAACTTAAATCGGTGCAAAAGCAATATTACAGGAATGGAAAGTGCCAAAACCACTACCATTTCATTCAAAATCGGTACTAAACTCAGCATAGTTAAGGATATTTTTATGAAAACGTAAAAAAATAATGCCAAGATGCACCAATATACAAAAAACTTTTGTAAAGCAATATTAAAATTTTTTAGGAACTAAAAAAAAACAGTTTATTCACAAAAAAATTCACTTGTAGGCAAGGCAGCAAAAAAACAGCAGTAAAAGATTTTTTCAGCAAATTTTTTGCCGTTTTTTTGTAATTATGAAAAAAAATTATATTTTTGCTGAATAATAAGCGGTTAAAAATTTTATGACCGTTTTTTTGAAAAATGCGGCATTGTTGCGGGAATTTTTGCCGTCAAGAATCCCGCTTATGCAAAATTCGTTTTTTAAAGGGGACTTTCAAACGATTATCGCTATGCAAAAGTTAGGACTGAATCAGAGCTTACAACAAAAATTATCGCCGCAACAGATTCAATTTATCAAGTTGCTGCAAATTCCTACTTCCGAGCTTGAAATGCGAATCGAAGAAGAGCTTGAAAGCAATCCGGCTCTTGAAGAAGGAATTGAAGATTTTCGGGACGAAAAAGAATATGAGGATTCACCCGAAACCGATTTCGGAGACAGCGACGACTCCGGTGATGACATCGTGCCCGAACGTGAAGGTATTGACACCGAAAGTACTGAAAATAAAGATGTTAATCTTGATGAATACCTCAATTATGAAGATGCCGCAGGCTACAAAATGCAAGGCGACGGAAATTATCCCGAAGAAGAGCGAGAAACCCCGCTTGCAAGTTCCGACACGCTCTACGAGGATTTGATTCAGCAGCTCGGCTATTTGAGAATCAATGACAGACAAGACAAAATCGGTAGACAACTCATCGGCACGATTGATGCCGACGGTTATATTCGACGAGATTTGGAAAATATTGTCGACGATATTGATTTTGCTTTCAACGTCGAAAAAGACTTGCTTGAAGTCGAAGATGTTTTGCGAATGATTCAAAAATTCGACC
>JBPOJO010000301.1:0-1757 GCA_052033485.1 Bacteroidota bacterium
ATTTTTGCAAAAAAGAAAATGGCTATGCAAGATTTACCTTTCTTGTCCGTCGGGCAACAAGAATTTGCGCTAATACGCGATGCAGGTATGATTTATGTCGACAAAACTCATTTTTTGTACGGCATCATTAAATCTCGCGCGCCTTTTTGGTTTCTCGCTCGCCCGCGTCGTTTTGGTAAATCTTTATTAATCAGTACTTTATCGGAATTGTTTTTAGGCAAAAAAGAATTATTTTCGGAGCTTTATATAGAGGATAAAATTGTTTGGGAAGAATATCCGGTTATACAATTAGATTTCAGCAATATTGATTTTCAAGGCAAAGGGTTGAAAGTTGCGATTCACGACCGCCTGCTTGAAATCGCGGAAGAATATGCTGTCGAAATAAAAGCCGACAAAAACGGCAGCATGTTCAAAGAATTGATGAAAAAATTGCACGGCAAAATCGGCAAGCAAGTCGCCATTTTGATTGACGAATATGACAAACCCATTACAGACGTTTTGGAGGTGGGTGAAAATGAGGAAGCGAAAAAAAATCGCAAAACCATGCGCGATTTTTATGCCGTCGTTAAAGGTTCTTCAAAAGCTATTCGCTTCTTTTTTGTTACCGGAATCGCTCGTTTTTCCCAAGTTTCGATTTTTTCTGACTTGAATAATTTGACAGATTTGTCCGAATCGGACGATTATCACAATCTTTTGGGCTATACGCAAGAGGAGTTGACGCAATGCTTTTCACAGCATTTGCATTTTATTGCAGATGAAAAAAATATTACGTTTGTTGAATTACTTGCGCAAATAAAAGCGTGGTACAACGGTTTTTCGTGGAACGGCAAAGACCGAGTTTACAATCCGTACTCAATTTTACGTTTTCTAATGGCGAGGGATTTTAAAAACTTTTGGTTTTCGAGCGGTACGCCGAAATTTTTGATAGAATTGGTGAAAAAAAAAGAAGTGTATGATATTTCGGGAATAAAAGTTGATATTTCGCAAACAGAAAATATTGATATTGATAATTTAAGTTTGATAACATTATTTTTTCAAACGGGCTACCTGACCGTACTTGAAAAGATTGACAATGAAAGGTACATTTTGGATTATCCGAATAAAGAAGTGGCAGAATCTATGCAAAAGCATATCTTGGCGCATTATTCGGGGCAACTTGAAAATGTAGGAGTTGTAAAAGGCATGATTGATGCCCTCAAAAACAATGATTTTGAAATGTTAAAAATTAATATTAACACACTTTTTGCCTCCAATCCCTATCAAATTTTTGATGCCAAACAGGAAAAATTTTTTCATGCGATTTTATTTTTAGCCTTCAAACTTTGCGGCTATCATATTCATTGCGAGGTCTCCACTTCGGAAGGGCGCGTAGATGCGATAATGCAGTTTGCCGACAAAGTTTTCATTTTTGAGTTCAAATTGAACCAATCCGCACAATCCGCCATGAAACAAATTCGCGAAAACGCTTACTACAAACCATTTTTGGGTCAGGGAAAGGAAATTTATCTCATCGGAATCAAATTTTCGGGCAAGACTAAAAGCATAGAGAAGTTGTTGCACGAAAAAGTGTAATTTCTTGCCTTTTTTAAAACACATCTTTAAGAAATTTTCGTAATTGTTTAGCCGGCGTGTACCGCGAGCTTTAGCCGGCGGATTGGGAGGAAGGTAGCCTGCATCATGCGAATGTAAGCTCGCCGGCTAAAGCTCGCGCTGCATTCTTGGGCAAACCGCCTGAATAGTTACAAATTTTCAAAAGC
>JBPOJO010000127.1:0-6569 GCA_052033485.1 Bacteroidota bacterium
TTGAGGAAAAAATTGAAATTGCAAAAACTGCAATTTTGGAAGGATTTACAAATGAGGTGATTAGCAAACTTACAAAATTGACCGACGAACAAATCAATGAAATTCGTAAGAGCTTAAAAAACAATGAATAACGCTACTTTTATCCATTAATTTCATTTAAAACAAAAGTTTTTTTTGTCATTGCCTTGCTGTAATTGGGGATTCGGGAACAAATTGTCAAAAAAAAACGCATCTGTCCCGAATCCCTATTGCCTACGATAAACGGTCTTTATACATTTCGTAAGCAAATTTTTTGACAAGCTTAAAAGTATCATTTGCCTGCCAAATACCAATGGAAGGGTGTTCAACTCCGTTAAAATTCGACGTTTTGACCATTGTGTAATGCGACATATCGTCGAGAATAATTTTATCGCCGATTTGCAAAGGTTTGTCAAAAGAATAATCGCCCATAAAATCCCCCGAAAGACAAGTTGTCCCGCCCATACGATAGGTCGGTTTGCCCAAAACAGGGTCGGTCGCTCCCAAAATGTCGGGTTTGTAAGGCATTTCAAGGCAGTCGGGCATGTGCGCCGTGAAAGAAACATCAAGGACAGCAACATTGATTCCGCCGCTGTCAAGAATATCCAAAACGCGCGAAACCAAATAACCCGTGTGAATCGCAATTGCTTCGCCCGGCTCCAAAATGACTTTGATGCGGTATTTTTCGCGAATACGGCGAATTAATTTGATTAATCGCTCGCGGTCATAAGTCG
Source organism: Bacteroidota bacterium (assembly GCA_052033485.1). Classification (GTDB taxonomy): domain Bacteria; phylum Bacteroidota; class Bacteroidia; order Cytophagales; family Bernardetiaceae; genus JBPOJO01. The sequence continues at coordinate 753 of JBPOJO010000127.1, forward strand.
GTTTCGTGATGTGATGCCCGCCGCCCATGTTGAGCCATTTTGCCTCGTGAAGGAGATGCCCGAATTTCGCCTCAACCGCCTCAAAAGTGCGTTCCAATACATCAGAATCATTTTGGCAAAGGGTATGAAAATGCAGCCCTTCTATGCCCTCGGGCAGATGTGCACCGATTTTATCCGCCGTTATGCCGAAGCGCGTGCCGGGTAAACAAGGGTTATATAAAGCCGTCGTAACCTCCGAATATTCGGGGTTTATGCGAAGTCCGCAACTGATTTTTTTGTCGGAAACTAAAATTTTAGGCTTGTGTCGCTCAAATTGCGAAAGCGAATTAAAGCTGATATGCTCGCAATAACGCATTAAATCGCCGAATTCCTCATCTGTGTAAGCCGGCGCGTAGGCGTGAACCTCACCGCCGAACTCTTCAAAGGCAAGTCGGGCTTCGTTGAGGGAACTTGCCGTGCAGCCGGGCAAATATTCGCGAATGATATTGAAAACCGAAAACATGGCAAATCCTTTTAATGCCAAAATAATTTCCGCGCCTGATTTTTGCTGTATTTCACGCAAAATGTCCAAATTGCCGCGCAATTTACTTTCCTCCACAACAAAACAAGGTGAAGGAATTTTATCAAAGTTTATCGCCATTTTTTTTCCGCAAACATAATCAAAAAATGCCGATAAGGATATTTTGCCGTGTTAATTTTTTTTGAACGAGTCGAAGTATTCAATTTTTAAAAAAAACTACCGCTTAAATCTCAAATACGGGAAAGAAAAATTGGGGTGCTTGTTGATTCAAAAAAAGGCTTCGAAAGTACCATTTTCAAAAAAATCATAGTTTTTGGTTTGCGAAAAAACACTTTTGAATTGTCAGATTATTTAAAAAGCGGATATATAAAAAACAGCATAAATAAACCTGCAATAACACTCAAAAGCAATAAAATGTAGGAAAAAATAGTTTTTCCTTGCCATCTTTTGAGCAAAATGTTCATTTTTCGGAAACTCCCGTAAATCAATCGCACAATGCCGTCAATGAAAAAATCATCAAATTTTGACAAAATAAAAGCGAAAATAAATACAATTTCAACAAAAACATCTTTGGAATTTGCCCAAAATTTATCTGCAAAAGCGATTTTATTAGAAAAAAGTAAAATCAAACCTGCAAATGCGTTTTCGCGCCGAATCGGGAAAAAATCGCCCTGACTTTCTCTTTCTTTTGCAAAAAATCGAAATATCGCAAGCGACAAAACGTTTAAGCTCGCTTCCGGCAAAAACAAAATCCCCTCGCTGTCCGCGCCCGATAATTTTTTGCGAAAAAGATTGTAAGCAAAAATATAGCCTAAAATATTCACAAAAAGTCCCAAAAAAACCAAGAGTAAACTGCCCCGAACAGGCTCTTGCTGCCAAAATTCGTAGTTATCGCCCAAGGGATTGTCGCCGAATAAAAACCAAAATGAACAGAAAACGGTTATTAAAGTTGCCGCTTGCATCGCTCTATGTTTGCCCGAAAATGAAAAAACCTCCTTTGCGCCGAAACAAATTCGCAGCCATGTGTAGGCAGAATAACCCGAAGTCAGAAAAAATGCCGTCAGTAAGCCGAACAGAAAAATACGATTTTCCGCCTCAAACAAGTAATGAAGTAAATGTTCTTTTACAAAAAATCCCGAAAAAAGAGGAAGTCCGCACATGGCTGCAAATAAAATTCCCATAGAAAGTGAGAAAAAGGGGCTTTTTTCCCATAAACCGCCCATACCGTTCGTATCCAAAGAATTTTCAGAAAAATTGCCTTTCGATAAAATTCCTGCCGACAAAAACAAACCCGCTTTGTAGAAAGCATGTGCCGCCAAAAACAACAATGCCAAATTTCGATTGCCCGTTCCGAGTGAAAAAAACATCAAACCTAATTGTGAAACCGTCGAAGATGCTAAAATTTTTTTCAAATTGCCCGATTGCAAAGCAGATATTCCGCCGAAAATGCTTGTCAAAAGCCCTACCCATGTGAGAATTTGTAAAGTTTCGGCATCAAAAGCAGGTGAAAGATGAAAAAGCAGAATGATGCCTGCCGTTACGAGCGTTGCCGCATGTAATAACGCCGAAGCGGGCGTTGGTGCGGTCATTGCCGAAAGTACACAAAGCGAAAAAGGAAACTGCGCACTTTTGCTCATTGCGGCAAAAATACCCGCGTAAAGCACCCAAGATGGCACTCCGGAAGAAATTTCGCTCAAACGATTCGGATTTTCAACGCTGAACCAAAGCACTAAAATCCACAAACCAACATCGCCGATTTTATTGATAAAAAGCACTTTCAAAGCACTGTCAGCCGATTTTTTTTCGCCGCGCTCAAAAGCTACCAAAAGAAATGAAATGATACCGATAAATTCCCAAAAAGACAAAAATTGAAACCATGTATCCGCCGTCAGTAAGCCGGACATTCCGGCTACAAAAAGGCATAATTGTCCCAAAAATCGTTTTAAATCCGAATCTTTCGAAAAATAAAATTTTGAATAAATAATGACTGCTAACGTCAGCAAAAATAATATCGGCATCATGACGGCGGCAATTTGACCGTAATGAAAATGCAGCCAAAAAATATTTTCTCCGACTGAAAACCATTCAACAGAAGCCGTAAAACGCTGATTTTGAAAATGGTAAGCATAAGAAAAAACAAGCGCATTGATAAATCCGGCTGTTACAGAGACAAGCCCGCCGATAAAAGCCGCGTTTTTTACCCTAAATACCAAACTCAAAAAGCCGGAAAAAGCCGGCAATAAAATAAAAAATAATATAAAAAATTCCATACAAAATTGGGCAAAAACCTATAAGGTTTTGAAACCTTATAGGTTTAATGAATTATTTCAAAATTTTAACGTCAATGGTAATGGTGCCGTCTGTCGTTCCTTGTACGGATTTGACCAAAAGCAAGCCTTTTTTGCCCGCTTGTGTTTCAAAACCTACTACTTTGTCTGATGACAAACCGGTTACTCTTTTGTCGCCGATAGCCGAACCTTTAGAAACGAAATCCGTAACTTTGTTGCCGTCTGTTGAGCCGAGTGCGGCAAAATCCGCAGCGGTTGCGCTGACGGAGAAAAGTTTGGTATCGTTTTTAGTTCCCCAAGTAGACATGACAGTGAAAACTGCCGGCAAATACGTTGAAGAAGGAGAAGCTAAAACCGCGCCCGTGCCTGCCGAAGTTGAGTAATAGTAACCAAGGTCAATAGCCGCGCTGTTTGCCGCGCTTTCGCCGATTTTATAGGTTTTTCCTGCATCGAGGTCAGCAAAAGAGCCGTTTGTATTGTCTTGCGCACCCATCAAAACGACCGTAAAGGTGTTAATGTTTGTCGGCGGCGGCGGCGGCGGAGTGCCGTCTACAACTTTTACGGAAAAAGAGCGTGATTTTAAGCCGCCTTTTACGTCTGTTACTTCGACAAAAAAGCTGAATGTTTTGCCGATTTGTGCAGTTGTTGCGGTTACTTCAACTTGGCTTGAATGGGTAGTTTTGGTCGTGAAACCGCTTGTAATGGTTGATACCGTTCCGACTCCGTCTGCAGTTATCGTGATTTTTTCCAAATTTTCGGTAGAAGTAACGTTGTATTTCACGGTACCTTTTTCGCCTGCTTTTAATTCCAATGAAGCCGGTTCGAAAATAATATCAATCGTGCCTTCTTCTGTCGTTCCGCAAGAGAACAATCCGAAAGTTATCGCGCTGAGCGCAAAAAGCACAAAGCTGCTAAAAAGCGATTTTCTTTTCATGTTTTTAAATTTAAGGTTCAAAACTTGTTTGTGATACGTAAAATTAACGTTTCGCGCTGCAATGTTACAAAAAATATACCGAAAATAAAAGATAAAAATTAAAAATTCTTGTGAAATCAAAAAAAAATTTCCGGCGACAAAAAAGCTCAGACAATTTTTTTGGCAAAATATGGTCTGCATTTGAATCAATTGAGTTTTTAAATTTTTAAGAATAAGCACTTTGAAAATCGGATTGCCTTACAAAGTTTTTAGCTAAATTTGCGGCACAAAAAATAACAGCCGACAAATATTACCTAAAAATTGAATTGTAAATAAAACTGCGTTTTCGCAGCCTAAGGCTGAGTTACATTTCGTTTTAGCTTTTTTGGGATTACATTTGTCAAAATCATTAATCATTCGGAACATGAAATCAATTATGTTGTTTGCCTTTTTTTGCACGGCAATCTCGTTTTCGTCTTTTGCACAACAACCCTTGCCGAAATACGACAGTGTGGGCATGTTGATAACAGATTTGAGAGTGCAGTTAGAATGTACGGAAGCGATTGACCAACTGTATAATTTTAAATTTGCGGAAGCCGAAAGTCTTTTTCGCTACATCAAAAGAAGCTATCCGAAACACCCGATTGGCTATTTTTTGCTCGGTTTGAGCTATTGGTGGCGAATTGCACCGAACGTGGAAAACCGAAAATATGACAAATACCTCAAAAGTTACATGGATTCCTGCATTACTTTTGCCGAAGAAATTTACGATGACTATAAAGCACCAAAAAAAATTGAAGCCGCTTTTTTTCTTACCGCCTCACACGGCTTTTTGGGACGACTTTATGCCGAGCGTGGAGAATGGGCTCCCGCGACTTGGCACGGCAAAAAAGCCTTAAAATACATGGAAATTGCTCACGGAAACGGCGACCTCAGCCCTGAAATTCTTTTCGGCGACGGTCTGTACAATTATTATTCCGTTTGGATTCCAGAAAACAATAAATATTTAAAACCCGTCTTGTGGTTTTTTGATAAAGGAGATAAAGCTCTCGGTATTAAGCAGTTAGAAAATACGGTAAAAAATGCTTTTTACACACGTGTAGAGGCGCAATTCTTCTTGATGGTCATTGCAGAGGACGAAAAAAAGTACGACAAAGCCTTTTTTCACGCTGATTATTTGCACAAACAATTTCCCGACAACGCCCTTTTTCACCGCTATTACCTGCGCATGTTGTACATGAACAACGATGTGAGCAATTTGTATAAAGAAAGCCTTGAAGTATTGGCAAAATTAGAGGCAAAACAAGCCGGTTATGAAGAAAATACGGGTCGATATGCCGCTTTTTTTGCCGGATATGTAGCCAAGTTTTACACAAAAGACAACGAAAATGCCAAAAAGTATCTGCTCAAATCCCTTGAATATGCCGAAAAGGGAGGTTTTATGAGCATGGGCTACAGCATTTTCGCGCTCACTTACCTCGCCGAAATCGCCGATGCTGAAAAAGACATTATTTTGGCAAAAAAATATTACGAGAAAATCCTTGAACACGCAGAAAAGAAACACAACAGCCGAGAAACAGCTAAAAAATATCTTAAAAAACACAAAAAAGTGCGTGTCCCGTAGGGCAGTCGGCTTCGTTTTTTGAGTTCAAAAATCTATAACGAAGGCTGCTTAGCCTCCAATATTGAGGCTGTTTTTTTCTTTTTTTGCAACTGTTTGATAGTATCTCCGGCATTTTGTTGATAGTAACGCCGGCATTTTGTTGATAGTAACGCCGGCATTTTGTTGATAGTAACGCCGGCATCTTGCCGGCTAAATTTAGCTCTTTTGAAGTCCAACATGATTGCTTATGGTACTAAATAATTACCTTTTTTTGTAACTATTTAGCCGGTTTGCTCAAGAATGTAGCGCGAGCTTCAGCTTGCGACTTCCAAGAATGTAGCGCGAGCTTCAGCTTGCGACTGCAAGAATGTAGCGCGAGCTTCAGCTTGCGACTGTAAGAATGTAGCGCGAGCTTCAGCTTGCGACTGCAAGAATGTAGCGCGAGCTTCAGTTTGCGACTTCCAAGAATGTAGCGCGAGCTTCAGCTTGCGAC
>JBPOJO010000646.1:0-2722 GCA_052033485.1 Bacteroidota bacterium
CCCGATGCAAAGCCGAAACCTAAATTAAAGGCAGATAAAACCGTAGGAAAAATTTTTATTGATGATTTCACCACGCTTACGGGCGTTCCTGCGCAGGCGTGGGAATACAAACTCGGCAATCGTTCGGCTTTGGAGTGGATTTTAGACCAATACAAAGAAAATACGCCGAGTGACTCTACGATAGCCGAACAATTTAACGCCTATAAATTTGCGGATTACAAAGAACAAGTCATTGATTTGCTCATGCGCGTGTGTCGGGTGAGTGTGGAAACGATGGAAACTATCGGAGAATTTAGTACTGAAACGGTTTGAGGATAAAACCGCTAAACGATAAAAATTCTATTTTTGATTTCGGCGTTTTTTTTTATCTTTTCGGCATCTGACAAACATCTTCTTTCCGTTTTTGTTTTGAACAATGTACTTACTGACAACTTCGGAAAACTTTCCTGTTTTTTGCAGCACGATTTCCTAAATTCGGCTTTCGCTGTTGTTTTGTGTATTCACATGCAAGTGCACAAGAATCAATGGCAGTTACATTCATTTTTCCTAATCTTAATTTTGTGCAAATTTTTAAGAATTTTCTGTTACCGCTGTATCAGTTGCTTAATAATATTTTCAAGTTCATTCATCTTTTCGTTTGTAAAATATATGGTTTTGTATGGCAATTTCAAAGATACAAAATCCACCTTATTTTTCCTTTTTCTGTGTTCGAAAAATGGGGAGCACTACAACTGCCTGCAATCATTCTGCAATCATTTCGGTACGTTCGTTTTTTAAGTCCTCCAATTCATCTTTCGGACGCTCAATCAGCGGATTTCCGTTTGACATACCAAACGTAAAAATTGCCTTGCGGCTGAAACCTTGCTTGACAAAATAATCTCCGACGGACTTAGCCCTCTGTTCGCTCAACAATTTAGCCGATAGCGCGCTTTCAAAAACACCGACATGGACGGTGATTGTGATTTTAACAACATCATTTTTTTCAAAAATTTCAGTTAAGGAGTCTAAATAGTTTTTTGATTCAAGGCTCAATTCGGAAGTCCCTTTTTTGAAAAAAATATTATCGGCAAGAAAACTTTTGCCTTTTTCAAAAATATTTTCCTTTATTTTAGGCTTTTCAGATGTTTTTTCCGCTTCGGGCAAAATTATTTTTACGGTATCCGTTTTGAGCGCAACTGTCTGCGAATCAAAGCTGATTGTATCTTTGATGCTTAATTTAGTCTTTGTTTTTAGGTTTTTTAACTGATAAGCAAGCCTTATTTCATGTGATGCCCCCCCGCGTGCGCCGCGCTCAACCGGCGAAATTTCAAAAGCATAAGCGAGCATAAATTTTTTTACACGAACTGCTGACATGAAGGAATAACCAAAATCGGTTCGATAGAGAACGCCTAGTGAGAGCATTTTTTTCCATTCCGCACTCATGCCGAAATCGGTTTGTCCGCCCCGAATCGCTCCTTTTTTGAACATCATAATCGGCTCTAAACTCAGCGGAAACCCTTGAAAATCATGCTTATACGAACCCGCTAAAACAAAATATTTGTTTTGCGATACAGGCGACAAACTCACCTCCGAACTGCCTGCACTTTTTTGAAAAATATGCGGAAATGTGAGCGAAAATTTCAAACATTTGATATTATAGCCGAGCGCAAACTCTGCCGCAAAGCGCGTATTATTTTTGGCTCGCAACAAGACAGGGTCAGAAAATTCCTTGTCGGAGAGTCCGTTTGTGTTAAAATTTAACATTTTTAAACCTATGCCTGCGGCAAGCAAAAGTCCGTGATTTTCATTGATTTTGGCATAAAATCCGTATTGAAAAAAAGCTGAATTTTGCAAAAAAAGCCCTGCACGGTCATTCACAAAACGCAGCCCGTAAGCGTTTTTGCCGTTGGTAATATTGCCCGAAAATCCGAAAGTTTCGGGCGAATCTTCAAGTCCTGCCCATTGTTTGCGATAAAAAAGAGCAACTGACGAACTGTCGAGTACGCCGGCAGGCGTGTACATTTGTCGTTGAGCGTAGTTTTGTGAAAAAAGAAAATTTTCTTGTGCGTCGGAAAAAAACGGAAAAAGTTGCAAGAAAATGCAACAAACTGCGGCAAATTGTGCGGGACTGAATACGAAAGTAACTTTTTCCATAGCAATTAATTTTTTGTCGTAAAAATTATTAGCGCGATTTGCGTTAATGTGCCGCAAAAAAAATCGGCTGAAAATTTTTTTTCATTGAAAAAGGAAAAAACAATAAAAATGCCGGAAAAAAATTATTTCGGAATAAAAAACGACACAAACTGCAATTTTTGCAGAAGTTTTATCGGCAGGAAGGAAAAAAAATAAGCCCGTTTTCAGTGTGAAAACAGGCTTTATATCGTGATCCCATCTGGGCTCGAACCAGAAACCTACAGCTTAGAAGGCTGTTGCTCTATCCATTGAGCTATGAGACCCAAAAAATTTGTAGGGGTGACAGGATTCGAACCTGCGACCTCCTGCTCCCAAAGCAGGCGCGATACCGGGCTACGCTACACCCCTAAATTATTTTGAGAGCTAAAAGTAGGGGTGACAGGATTCGAACCTGCGACCTCCTGCACCCGAAGCAGGCGCGATAGCCGGGCTTCGCCACACCCCTAAATGCGTCTCAAAAATACCATTAACAAAACTCACTTTGAGCAATGTTTTGCAGAGAGAACGGGATTCGAACCCGCGATACAGGAGAGAACCCGTATACCGGATT
>JBPOJO010000305.1:0-1805 GCA_052033485.1 Bacteroidota bacterium
TAACGGTCATTCTGTCATTATCATTGAACACAATCTCGAAGTAATTAAAACCGCCGATTATATCATTGACCTCGGTCCGGACGGCGGCGAAAACGGCGGAAATTTATGTTTTGAAGGCACTCCCGAAGAAATGCTTGCCTTCGCCGACAGCAATTGGACGGCGAAATACTTGGCGAAGGAAATGAACAAGAAAAATCAAACAGTTTGATTTGTTTTGTCAAAATATGTCAATTTCACCCTGAGTTTTTTTGAAAATTCTCAGGGTGTAATTAACGTAGTTTAATAAAGTCGCTGTTTTACCCCAAATCGTACCGCAAGCATCTCGCTTGCGATTTTTTTTCTAAAAAAACACGAAAATTTAGCCCTGTCGCAAACATTTTAAAATTTAACTTGTTTTATCTCCGAAGCAAATAAACAGTATGCAGACGAGATGTGAGAGAATACTTGAAATCAGACCCGAAGTGAATGCGGCAGGGGTTACGGCGGTTGAACAATTTCAATCCGATACGCTGCGTCCGATTGTTAAATTTCAAGAAGAAATGCTGATAGAGTGCTTTATGACCTACATAAAAGCACATAAAAACTTTAAATCGCTGACAAACGACAGCGAAGGGATAAAATTTATTGCCGAAACGATTCAATACGATGTCATTTTAAAAACCGCTTTGGTCTACATGATTGTCGGGCTTTTCAGCAAAGAAGAGTACATTTTTTTTGCCGAAAATAAAAAAGTATTGACCAAAAGAATGATTGACCTCATTGTGATTCGCTTACAAAGTAAAATTGAAGAATTTGCCGTCGAAGTCAAAAAGAAAGCATCGAAAGGCTAATTTACCCGCTTTTTGTGAAAAATTTTTGTCCACTTTGTTCAAAATTTTAGAAAAAAAAAGTCCCGAAATGGGACTTTTTTTGTGATGTATAAAAAAATTATCAATGTTTCACGACGAATTTGCGTGTGTAAAGGGCTTTACCGCCCGAGAAAAGTGTGTAAAAATAAACACCGCTTTTCCACTCACTGACAGAAACTTTAATCTTTGCGTCTGTTGTATCAATTTCATGTTCGGCGACCGTTGCACCGAGAACATTATTGATGACTAACTTCGGTGAAGCGATTGAGGCTGCAATTTTACATTCAAAATTGATGTACTCCACCGCAGGATTCGGGTATGCACTTGCTGAAATCAAATCGTTCCCTTCGGAAAGCCCTGAATTTTGAGCAAGAGCAGAGCCGCTTCCGTAAAAGGCAAGCAATATAAAAAGTAAGAAGCCGGCTAAATTTTTCATAATCGTAAAAATTTTTTGTCAAATAAGACCGTTTAAATTGAGAAAAAGCTTGTGCTCCTATTAACGGAGAAAATCTATACAAAGTTGCATTGATTTTTTGTTTTTGCAAAAAAAAATACTTGTCAAAGCGTCTTTGTATGTAATTTTTTGTAAAAAAAAAGATTTTTTTGCACGTCTTATTAGTTTTTCTCTGCTTTTTTTCCTGTTTTGAAAAGCTATATTTTGAACAAACATGGATTTCATTCTGTCGTTTTTAAGCCAATGGAGGCACTTTTTTTATTACCTAAAAATATTTTTTTGTTTAATTAATCTTTTTTTGCAAATTTTTAAGCATTGTCGGATTTTGGAAAAAAAATAATCAAAACTTTGCTTAAACCCATGATTCCCTTTCGACTCATCATTTCGAACTTTTTTTGCAGCACAATTTTCCAAAATCGTGCAGGTGAATCGGAATTTTGCTCAATGTTTTACTGCGATTCTTTCACCCAAAAGGAAAAAAGTTTTAAAACCTTACAATTTTC
>JBPOJO010000495.1:0-9650 GCA_052033485.1 Bacteroidota bacterium
AAAGGGAATAAATAATGCCGTTAGGCATAAAATCTTTGTAGAAAATATCCGCTGAGATATTAAAAACGCCTTTAGGCGTGAAATCTTTGGGGAATATCCGCAAGCGAAACCTATATTTCACGCCTAAAGGCGTTTGAAGTCAACTGTGTGTTGTTTTTCTACAAAGATGACAAGCCTAAAGGCTTTAAATTGCTAAACAATATAAGAAAGCAAGCAAAATTTTATTTGGTTTGTCTAATCGAAATAAAGCTTTTCGGACACACTCAGCGGGAGAGGACACAAGCGACGGCGGGAATGCTGCTGTTTTCTTCCGCCTCATACAAAACTTAGCGAAAAATGTCGTTTTTATGGCGGCGTTTTTTTCATTAGGCAAAATTTTTGATTCTAAAAAACGCCGTGAAAAACGAACAAAAACGTACATTTATGCTTCCGAAAGTCCCGAAGAGAGGCATTTGATTTAAAAAATTCAAAACTTTTTGCAGAAAATCCCATTTTTCAATCTAAAATGATACATTTGCAGTAACTATTTAGCCGGCGTGTACCGCGAGCTTTAGCTTGCGAATGTACCCCGAGCTAAAGCTTGCGAATGTACCGCGAGCTAAAGCTTGCGAATGTACCCCGAGCTTTAGCTTGCGAATGTACGGAACAAGCCATGTCATCAAGCGAATGTAAGGTCGCCGGCTAAAGTTCGCGGTACAATTTTTGACATACAAGCTAAATAATTACCATTTGCAATATTTTCGGGCTGATACACTAAAAATTGCCAAAATGATTGTTGCCGAGTCTGTTTCTAAAAAATACGGAAAATTGCCGGTTTTGGAAAATATTTCTTTACGCATCGAAGAAAACGAATTTGTTGCCGTAACGGGCGCGTCAGGGGCAGGGAAAAGCACTTTCCTTCACATTTTGAGCACCCTCGACAAAGCCGATTCGGGGCAAATTTTTTTGTCGGGAACGAATATGAATAAAATTTCCGAAAAAAAATTGGCACAATTCAGAAATGAAAAAATCGGATTTGTTTTTCAATTTCACAATTTGCTCCCCGAATTTACCGCCTTAGAAAATATTTCTATTCCCGCACTCATTATGGGCGCGGATAAAAAAGAGGCTGAAAAAAAAGCGCGTTTTTGGCTCGAAAAATTCAATTTGACCGCAAGAGAACAACACAAACCTTCCGAACTTTCGGGCGGTGAACAACAACGAGTTGCCGTTGCGAGAGCTTTGGTCAACAGTCCGAAAATCCTTTTCGCCGATGAACCGACCGGCAATCTCGATGCCGGCAATGCTGCTTTTTTGCATCAATTACTCAACGAAGTACGAATTTCTCAAAAAATTACCGTCGTGGTTGTTACGCATAACGACGAACTTGCCAAAACCGCCGACCGCAATATCGTCATGTCGCAGGGAAAAATTATTGCCTGAAAAAAAAAATTTTTTTTCAGCTTTTCACCTGCCTTTCGGCTGAACACCTGCATTTTTTAACACAAAATCAATAAAATATGTCAAAACAAAACTTTCCTGCGAATATTTTTGAAGAACTAAAAAATATTGTAGGAGAAAAATATTTCTTTACCGATGCCGAGACCATGCAAGAATACGGGCACGACAAAACGGAAGACTACCTTTTTCCGCCCGATGTGGTGCTCAAACCCGGAACGACTGCGGAAGTGTCGCAAATTATGAAAGTTTGCAACGCACATCACATACCCGTTACCGTGCGCGGAGCGGGTACGGGCTTAGCGGGCAGCGCGCTTCCCGTGCGCAAAGGGGTGTTGCTCAGCACGGAACGGTTTAACAAAATTTTAGCGATTGATACGCTCAATTTGCAGGCTACCGTTGAGCCGGGCGTTATCACGGAAGTTTTTCAAAATGCCGTGAGAAATGAAGGGCTTTTTTATCCGCCCGACCCCGCAAGTAAAGGTTCGTGTTTTATCGGCGGAAATATTTCGCAAAACAGCGGCGGACCGAAAGCTGTAAAATACGGTGTTACAAGGGATTATGTGCTGAACTTGGAACTTGTTTTGCCTACGGGCGAGGTGATTTGGACGGGGGCAAATGTTTTGAAAAATTCGACAGGCTATAATTTGACGCAGCTTGTAACGGGCAGCGAAGGCACATTGGGAGTCATTACGAAAATTGTTTTTAAGTTGCGCCCTTATCCGAAACACACTGTTGTTTTGCTCGCGCCTTTCGGCAGCAACGAGGCGGCTTGTCGGGCGATTGCGGCAGTTTATATTGCCGGCATTACTCCGTCAGGCATGGAATTTATGGAGCGCGAGGCGATTGAATTGACGGAAAAATATTTGGAGCAAACGATGAATGCGCGCCCTGTTGTGAAACTTGATGAAAAAACAAAAGCGCATTTGATTATCGAATTAGACGGCAATTATCCCGAAATTTTGATGAAAGAAGCGGAAACGATAGTTGAAGTGCTCGAAAAGTTTGATTGCGGCGAAATTCTTTTTGCGGAAAACGAAAAACAAAAAGAGGAGCTTTGGCGATTGCGCCGAAACATTTCGCCTGCCGTCAACAGTTTTACGCTCACAAAATCAGAAGACGTAGTTGTTCCGCGCGGAAAACTGCCCGAATTGATAGCGGGAATTAAAAAAATCGGCTGGGAATACGGTTTTCGCTCCGTTTGTTTTGGGCATGCGGGGGACGGAAATTTGCACATCAATATTTTAAAAGAGCAAATTTCTGAAGATTATTGGAAAAATGAAATCAATAAAGGTATAGCCGAAATATTTGCATTAGTGGTCTCGCTTGGCGGCATGTTGTCGGGAGAACACGGCATAGGCATTGCAAAACGCCCCTTTATGCCGCTTGCATTGGGAGAAAAAAATCTCTCTTTGATGCGCGAAATCAAAAAAGCATTTGACCCGAACGGTATACTTAATCCGGATAAGATTTTTTAAATGTTTTTTAAAACGCTAAGGTACTGCTGTTAAGTAAAGCCTTAAGAATGAAGGCACGATAAGTAGAAATATAGTTCCTAACGGAAAAAAAAAGAGCAAGGAAGCATTTTTCAACCAATTTACAACGCCAAAAGGCGTATTTTGTGCCGTCAGACACTTGATATTGGCAGAAAAACCTCATCTCTTTTTACCCAATTCCTATTAGGGAATACATATTTTTGCCTTTTTTTTCAAATCCTTAACTTAACAGCATTGCCTTAGGGAGTATGATGCTTAAATTTAATGACTCCACGCCAATTGAGGTAAAATTATCTGAAATCTTGGCGGTTGGCATAAAAAAGCCTCTTTCCGAATTCGGCACTCAGCGCAACAGAAAGTTTTTTTAAAAGACATTCACCGTATTCGGCTTTTTCTTTACCGTTTTGCTCTTGTTCGACGATTCTTTTTCCGATATGCCTCCGTCATTGACCACCGTGTATTCTTTTGCCTTGCCTGCAAAAGAATAAGCTCTATTTCCGCAATGTGATTGCGCTCAATGTTATTTTCGCTCATTGTTTGCTGATGATAAACCAAGTGATTAAATCAAATTTTTCCTTGTTGGATTTTTGCAAGTCATTTTTTGCGCTCTGCTTTGATTTAAAACAAAATAAATATCCGCTCTTGACAAACGATTGCAATTTGCACAAGGGCAAGGGAAAAAACAAACGTTTAGGAATGATTTTTTTGGGGGAAAACATTGACTTTATTCTGTGAATCGCCCTTGTTAAAACCCTTCTCATCACAACACAGAGGAAAAGGAGTTACAAAAATTAATCGCGGGAAGAAAATTAAGTTCTCTGCAATTATGTTTTTTTAGGGTTTTAAACAATTTATGCCGCTAAATTTTGTTCAATAATTGTTAATTCGTAAATTCGCAGCCGAAAAGACAGTTATGAACACAAAAAAACACTTAAAAGTAAATACAAAAAAAAATCCGAGCTCTGCGAAAACGGCTCAGGTATTGCTGTTTTTCCTTTTCTGCGGCTTTTTTCATAACGTTTTTGCACAACAATATTCGGGAGAAACCATCAAAAGGCGTTTTAAAGACTCCGTCGAAGCGGCCGGTTATGCACAAGAATCTTGGCAAAATCGCACCAAAGATGTCATTGTTTCCGTGCGGGCGGGCGAAAAAGCCGTTAAAATAGCGCAAATCAACGATTTTTTCGTCATTCATGCAAACGCACTCATCTACCTCGGCATCACGTACAGACACATGGGAGATTTTGTGAAATCTTTTGAATGTACAGACAAAGCGTTAGAAATTTCTTCAAAATATAACTATCAAGAAGGCATCGGTTGGGCAAATATCGGCATTGCAGCCCTGCATTATGAAGAAGGAAAGTACGGTGATGCCCGATTGCGCTACGAAAATGCACTTGCTGTCGGAAAAAAAATTGACCGAAACAGGCTGATTTCCGCCGCCTATTACGGTATTTCACAAGTGTTAAAATCCGAAAAAAAATTTGACGATGCCCTTAATTTGTTGCAAAATGCCTACAAAATTCGCGCCCTCGAAAACGATGATTCCAATATCGCGCTGACTCTTTCGGACATCGGCGAAATTTACGGACTGAAAGGCAATGAAAATGCAGCCCTCGAATATTATCACAAATCAAAAATTTTTGCCGCCAAAAAACGACTTCAAGCCCCCGATATTTTTCCGAATCTTCACCGACTTGCCAAATTTCACCTGCAAAAAAAACAACTTGACTCCCTGCTTTATTATCAGGTGCTTGCCGAACAATCTGCCTACGCCTCTAATATTGCAAGCAATCGCGAAAAATCCTTAAAATTAAAAGCCGAAACACACGCACTTTTAGGGCAACATAAACAAGCATTCGATTATTTGAACAGATTTATTGATTTGCATGACAGTTTGCATAATCGTGAAAGCCAAAATCGCCTTTTGGCTTTGGAAGAATTGTCAAAAATTAAACACCGCGAAAGGGAGGAAAATTTGCTCAAACGCGAAAACGCTTTGGCGGAAGACGAATTGAAAAAACAAAAGTTAATTATTTTTATTTTCTGTTTTTTTGTGCTCATTTTGGGGGCAGCAGCCGTGATTTATTACCGACAGCACCGCAAAGAACTCGCCGCAAATCATATCTTGGAGGCGCGTAAAAAGAAAATTGATGAAATAAATG
Source organism: Bacteroidota bacterium (assembly GCA_052033485.1). GTDB lineage: Bacteria > Bacteroidota > Bacteroidia > Cytophagales > Bernardetiaceae > JBPOJO01. The sequence continues at coordinate 5,099 of JBPOJO010000495.1, forward strand.
CCAAATTAGAAGAGCAAAAAAGCGAGCTCGAACGCTCAAATGCTATCAAAGACAAACTTTTTTCGATTATTTCGCACGATTTGCGCTCACCGATAAACTCTCTCACGGGCACGCTCACGCTCATGCAGATGAACGCACTTGCGCCCGACGAATGGGCAAAACTCTCTTCTCAAATCGTTTTTGACCTCAAACAATCCGCTTTTTTGCTCGAAAATTTATTAAGTTGGGCAAAATCTCAAATGTACGGCTTCAAAATTAATGCGACAGATTTTCTTGTCAACAGCGTTATTCGCGAAAATGCCGATTTGATGCGTATGCAAGCCGTTCGCAAAAATATTTCGCTCGAAACTGAGTTGGACGAAGATATCACCGTTCATGCCGATGTTGATTCCGTCCGTTTAGTTTTGAGAAATTTGCTTGCAAATGCCGTAAAATTTACCAAACATGACGGAAAAATATGCGTCCGACTTACTCACACCGATAATTTCGCCCTAATTTCCGTGGCTGACAATGGTGTCGGCATTTCCGAAAATATTTCCGAGTCAATTTTCAGCAAAAATATCACCTCCACGCCCGGAACGAACAAAGAAAAGGGAACGGGCTTAGGTTTATTGCTCTCCAAAGAATTTACGGAGAAAAACGGAGGGGAACTCACTTTTAGCTCCGCCCCCGGCGAAGGCTCCGTCTTCACTTTTTCGCTGCCGATTGCCAAAAAAACAACTGTTTCCAAATAAAATTACACAAAATAAGTTTCGCTTGCAATTTTTTTAGAAATTTGCCGGACAAAAGTGTACCGTCAGCGAGTTGTTTTGTACATTTTCGATTTTTGCTTTCAAAAAAAACACATTATAAGGCTACGCGCCGAAAAAAGTATGAAAAATATAGCTTTTTTAAAAAACGACATTTACATTCACATTGCGATTACTTTGCTTTCGGCACTTTTATTTATTCCCTTTTTGGGGCGCGTTCATTTGTTTGATTGGGACGAAGTAAATTTTGCGGAAGCCGCGCGCGAAATGCTTGTGAGCGGAGATTATTTTCAGGTAAGGATTAATTTTGAAACTTTTCTCGAAAAACCGCCCTTATTTTTTTGGCTGCAAGCACTTTCCATGCACATTTTTGGGGCAAATGAGTTTGCGGCAAGATTCCCGAACGCGCTGTTCGGCATCATAACGTTGAATGTATTGTATCGAATCGGCAAGTTTTGGGACGACAGAGGGACAGGACTTTTGTGGGTAACGGCTTATGCAGGCACGATTTTGCCACATTTTTATTTCAAAACGGCAATTATTGACCCTGTTTTTAACTTTTTCATTTTCACCGGCATCTTTTTTTTGCACCGCACGCTGACGGAAAAAAAAGCTACGTTCGCCGCATTTGCGGGTTTGTGCATCGGTTTAGGGACGTTGAGCAAAGGACCGGTTGCGTTTATGATTCCGGCAATCAGCCTTGTAGTTTTTTTGATTTTGAAGAAAGAAAAAATTTTACCTTTGGTAAAACATGCCTTTGTTTTTCTGACAGTTGCTCTTTCCGTTACGATGATTTGGCTTTTGCCGGAAATTTTGCGCAGCGGCATGACTTTTATTAATGCGTTCATTCAAAGGCACATAGATTTATTTTCAACAAGCGACGCGGGACACGGACAACCGTTTTTTTACCACCCCGTTGTGTTGTTTTTTGGTTGTTTTCCGACATCTGTTATTTTTTTGGCGGCTGTTTTTGACAAAAAAACGGACATTGCGGGCAAGGACGGCAGCGGAACTTTGATGAAAATCATGTTTTGGACGGTGCTGATAATATTTTCGATTGTGAAAACGAAAATTGTGCATTACTCTTCTTTGACATATTTTCCGATGACGTATCTCGCCGCAAAATATTTGGAAAACAAAGATTTTCGGGAAATGCCGCGTTTTTGGGCGTATTTGCAAATTTTGTCAGCCGCTCCGATTTTGCTTGCAACTTTGCTTTTGCCGTGGGTTTTTGCTTTTTCTGAAAATATCACGCCTTATATAGACGATGCTTTTGCGGTAGAAAATTTGCGTTTGTCGGGGCAATGGACGGGTTTTGAGATGCTGACGGGAGTTTTGGGCTTAATCATTTTGTATCAATACCAAAAATTGTTGCGGTTTCGTGATTGGCAGACAGGGACGATTTTTGCCTATTTAGGCATGATTTTTTTTATTCAAATGACGATGTTTATTATCGTTCCGAAATTAGAATGGCACATTCAAGGCAGTTTAATTGAATTTTTGAAAGAAAAAAGCAAGGAAAAATGTGCGGTGAGGACGATTAATTTTAAAAGTTATGCACAATATTTTTACGCTGAAGTACGTCCGGGACAGCCTGCAAGTTTGAATGATGCCGAAAAATTACTGACCGAAAAATATGATTTTCCGGTTTAAATCATTACGAAAAGCGACCGCGATGAATACCGAAAACACGAAAATCTTGTTTTTTTGTACGAAAAAGGCGGTTTTGTTTTTTACCGAAAAAAAAATTAAAAAAAAACAGAAAAAAATTTACAAAAGACTTGCATCGTATTGTAAAAAGTTCGTAACTTTGCATCGCAATACTGAAACAAGGTACTGCGAAAGAAAATCTTCCTTAGCTCAGCCGGTTAGAGCACTTGACTGTTAATCAAGGGGTCCTCAGTTCGAGCCTGAGAGGAAGAGCAAACAGAGGATAAAAAAGTTATCAGTTTAGCAATTTTCTTCCTTAGCTCAGCCGGTTAGAGCACTTGACTGTTAATCAAGGGGTCCTCAGTTCGAGCCTGAGAGGAAGAGCAAAAAATGGGGAGGTACCAGAGTGGCCAAATGGGACGGACTGTAAATCCGTTGGCTTACGCCTTCGAAGGTTCGAATCCTTCTCTCCCCACAGGGATTGTTAAGCGCGGGAGTAGCTCAGTTGGTAGAGCGACAGCCTTCCAAGCTGTAGGTCGCGGGTTCGAGCCTCGTCTCCCGCTCAATGAAAATAGAAGTGCATAGTTTTGCATTAACCAACAATAGGTGAAAGCCGACGTAGCTCAGTGGTAGAGCGCTTCCTTGGTAAGGAAGAGGTCGTGAGTTCAATCCTCATCGTTGGCTCAACGATGCACTTTTATTCTTCGATATCCTCTGTTTAATTCATACGTAAAATCATTTAATTTTCGTTTTAAAAATGGCAAAGGAAAAATTCGTCAAAAACAAACAGCACGTTAATATCGGTACAATTGGTCACTTTGACCACGGCAAAACTACTTTGACCGCTGCTATCACAAAGGTATTATCCGCATCAGGTTTGGCTCAAGTACGCGATTTCGATTCAATTGATAACGCACCTGAGGAAAAAGAGCGCGGTATCACAATCAACACATCACACGTTGAGTACGAAACAGTGAATCGCCACTACGCACACGTAGATTGCCCCGGTCACGCCGATTATGTCAAAAACATGGTTACGGGCGCGGCTCAAATGGACGGCGCGATTCTTGTTGTTGCTGCTACAGACGGTCCGATGCCGCAAACACGCGAACACATTCTTCTTGCGCGTCAAGTAGGTGTTCCGGCACTCGTTGTTTTCATGAACAAAGTTGACATGGTAGACGACCCGGAATTGCTCGAACTCGTTGAGATGGAAATTCGCGAATTGTTGAGCTTCTATGAGTTCCCCGGCGATGACATTCCTGTTATCAAAGGTTCTGCTCTCGGTGCTTTGAACGGCGAAGAAAAATGGGTTGCTACGGTAAATGAATTGATGGCAGCAGTTGATTCTTACATTCCGATGCCGGAACGTTTGATTGACAAACCTTTCTTGATGCCGGTAGAAGACGTTTTCTCTATCACGGGTCGCGGAACAGTTGCTACAGGTCGTATCGAACGCGGTGTTGTTAAAGTCGGTGAATCAGTTGATATCATTGGTTTGGCAGAAGAAAATATTACTTCAACTGTTACGGGCGTTGAAATGTTCCGTAAATTGTTGGATAGCGGTGAAGCAGGCGACAACGTCGGTCTTCTCCTCCGCGGTGTTGATAAAGAGCAAATCCGTCGCGGTATGGTTATTTGCAAACCGAAATCAGTATCAACACACACGAAATTCAAATGCGAAATTTACGTGTTGAAAAAAGAAGAAGGCGGTCGCCACACTCCTTTCTTCAACAAATATACTCCGCAATTCTACTTCCGTACAACTGACGTTACCGGAACGGTTACTCTTCCCGAAAACGTGGAAATGGTTATGCCGGGCGACAACATCACTTTGTCAGTAGAATTGTTGAAACCGATTGCGATGGAAAAAGGTCTTCGCTTCGCTATCCGTGAAGGCGGACGCACAGTAGGCGCGGGTCAGGTAACTGAAATCACAGCTTAATTGCCTTTTTTCTTTCAAAAAAAACCGCTTTGAAAAAAGCGGTTTTTTTTTTGCAGCATAGTCTTTTGCAGGTGTGTATTTTCTCCGGCAAAGCCTATGCTTACGCTTAAGAAAACAATTCCAAAATATCTTCTTGACTCAACTCTTTCATCACATTTTCGTCTGTCGTAATGAGGTCAGCCGCGAGTTGTTTTTTGCGCGATTGAAT
>JBPOJO010000525.1:0-1765 GCA_052033485.1 Bacteroidota bacterium
GCGTGCAGCTCAAAAAAGGACGAAAAAATTACCCCGCCCGAAGAAAATAAGCCCGAAACTTGGATTTTTAACGGTAAAATTATCGGAAAACACAACGACACGGGAATGGCTTTTGCGATGCCTGCCGTACTTACAACGCCGGAAGGTTTGCGGCTTTTTTACAACACGGATAACGGAGATTTTCAAAAATTGCGCGTCTGCATCAAATACGCCGAAACGACTGACGAAAAAAATTGGAACATCAAAGGCGTGGCAATTTGGGGCGCGGTTGATACTTTTGAGCGTAATTTTAACATCGGCGGCGGCAGTTTTGTGAAAACAAAAGACGGAAAAATACGCATGTATCTTCGTTGCGCGCCAAAAAATCCGCCGAAAACTCCTCCTTTGTATCACATTCGTTCGGCGATTTCGGACGATGGCATCAATTTCAAAGATGAGGGCGTTCGCCTTGATATTCAACCTTTTGACCCGAAATCTCCGTTCAAATTAGCAGGGCACGGCGTTGTCTATCAGTTGCCCGACAAACGCTACGCAATAGTGCTTTCTGCCAATGAAGACCCGCGAAAACCAAGCGATTTATATCTCGGAATTTCGGAAGATGAGGGTTTATCTTTCGGCAATTTTAAGAAAATTTTCCCCGAATGTCATGACCCCTCTGTGGTTTATTACAAAGGCGAATACATCATGTACGCGATGCTGCTGCGCGATTATTGTTGGAAATCCACCTCAAAAGACGGCATTACTTGGTCGCCTTATGAAAAATTAACATTTAAAGATGCAAACGGAAAAGAAATGCCCTTAGAAGGCAACGGTTACGGCGATATCGGCGCGGTCGTGAATAATAAGGGTGAATTGTTGCTTTTTTCAAATATCGAAGATGTGTCAGGAAACGGCATTGCATTTTGGAAAATTGAAAATTGAAGAGCAACAAACCGCAAAGTCAATGCTGTAAAATTAAGCCCGACACCCTAAGACTTACAAAAATCCATAGCGTGCCGAACCAAACATAAAATCCTTGTTTAAAGGATTTTATGAAACAAATGTCTATATCAAAATGCTAATTTTTCCACTTAATATTGCAACCGATGCTCGGTCGAAAGACGGGCATCGGTTTTTGATTCAATAGACATTCAAACGCCTCACGCATATTATTTCCCGTAACGGGAACGCCGTTTTTCGGGGTAGAATCGTCGAAATTTCCGCGATACACGCAACGCAAATTTTCGTCAAAAAGATTAAAATCGGGAGTGCAGGCGGCAAAATATTTTTTTGCAACGTCCTGTGTTTCGTCAAAAAAATACGGAAAATCAAAGCCGTATTCTTGTGCAAACAGCAGCATTTTTTCGGGCGAATCGTCCGGGTATTCCGCAACATCATTTGAATTAATTGCCGCAAAACGGACTCCCCGAGCGGAAAATTCCTTTTCGAGTTTGACAAGTGCGGGCATAATGTGCCGGACATAAGGGCAATGATTACAAATAAACATCAACAAAGTCGCTTTTTCGCCCGCAACTTCTGCAAGCGAGAGAATTTTGCCGCTAATCAAATCGGGTAGGCGAAATTCAGGTGCGACAAAACCTAATTCGAGCGGTGTGGTTTCGGTTCTTGCCATTTTTTTAAATTTTTCCAAAACATTTTCATGCAATACTCAAAAAAAATCCGAAAAGTGCGTTTTTTTTGCGCCCTTGCTTGCGTCCTCACAAGCAACTTGCGCCCTTGTTTGTGTCCCTCGCCCTTGCTTGTGTCCTCACAAGCGACTTGCAAC
>JBPOJO010000004.1:0-2651 GCA_052033485.1 Bacteroidota bacterium
AAAATATCTGCTTGATATACAAACATCTGCCAAAAATTTTGCCCGAAAAATAGTCGATTTACGCAATAAACTAATTCATGCTTACGACAGTATTATTTTTCACAAAAACATATAAATCAACAAATTAAGTTTTAAAATTCACCTGAATCAATCCCCAAATGCAAAAAAACAAGATAAAATCAACATTAATACAGCAACAGAAACCTTTTTCAGCCAAGCAGTGCATATAAAAGTAAATACCGCATTTTGAACAAACGCCTTTTTTCGCTTCTTTCATTTTAATTTATTTTTGTTATCCGACAATGCAAATAATATTCGTTGAGCTTGTCGTTGAAAAAAACAGGGACAAAATCTATGTCGTATTTTTCTCCGCCTTTTCGCTCCATAAGCGTAAAACAAACAAGGATATTTTTAAGCTTTGCAGGTTCTACAAGCGTTAAAGAAGCAGCAAAAAAGGCGTAAAAATCGGTTTTTTCAACATCTTTAAGCAAAGCGGGGGAAGCTACATAAATACTTAGCCCAACCGAATTTTCTTCCTCGTCATAATCGGATATTATTGTAACCAAACTGTTTTCCGTAGGATAAATTTTTCTTAGTTCTTTTGAAAACTCTCTAAGATGTGTTTCCTGCGTTTGCTCACTAATTTTGTAAAACAAATGAAGAAGTATCGCAAAATTATTTTGTGCATCGCCCTTTTCTACAGTTTGCGCTTGGTTTTCCTTATCACTGTTTGTCTGTTTTTCAGCTATTTTTTGTTCTATAAAACGGCATAACTCCTGCTGTTGAATCAGCGGTAATTGCTCAATCCACGCATGAATCATTGATAATGAAAGTGAAAAGTCGTTCTTTTCCATCAAAGTAATAGTTTTATTGCAAAAATACAATTAAATTTTCTAACTTATTCCCTTTTGGGGATAGAATCGCAGTAAAATGAAGAGCAATTTCCGATTATTTCCTTTCGAGTCATAACTTGTTGCACTTTGATTTGCCCGATTACTTACCACTGCCTGTTGCATGTGCCCTCACAAGCGACTTTTTCACCTGTGCCGCTAAGTCGTTTGTGAAGACGCAAACAACGGCGGGTCAGAATCAACAACAAAAACACATTTCCGCATTTCTTACACACGCCTTCTTTCCTTTTCTATAGTTTCTTTGCAACTGTTTTGCCTGTTTGCAAAATTGTACCTCGAGCTTTAGCTTGCTGCCTTCAATTCGCAAGCTAAAGCCCGCGGTACATTTCCTGCTCAATAGTTACAATTTTTTTTGCAAAAATATAAACAAATTTTACATGACAGGTGAAAATTTGCTATTTTTTCGTAATTTTACGGTCGCAAGTTTTTTGTGAGTATTACAAGCAAGATGAAAAAAATTCCGAATCCACACGGACGCAAAGGAAGTCCTGAGCACAGAAAAAAAGTTGATGAAACGGCTGAAGAAATAGAAAAACGAGGTTTGAGTTTTCTCAAAGAGTTTTTTTTAAGGCTAAAAGACGGTAAATGGCGTTATGCAGATATTGTTGCGATTGACAAAGATGATAATTTAAAAGAAATTCATCAAGTCGGTTTAACAAACAAAAACGGGACACCCGTTGCGAGAGAAAAAAGGGCAATTGACGATATTGAACAAAGTTACAATATCAATGTAATTTTTCATAAATATACACTTTTATTTATCCTTACTTCATTACTTGCAATAAAATTCATTTTGGTCTTATGAAAACGAAACAAATCAATTTTTTTCTGCACCCTGAGGATTGTTTGTCGTTGCAAGACATCATGCGAAAAGAAGGTTTCCGCATCTTTTCTGCTGTTTCGGAGCGGCATTTCCCTGAAGAAGTCGACTCAATTACCGACGGAGAAAGTATCAAATGTCTTGTTCTAAATGATTTCAAAAATCAATTCGTTGCGCGGCAAATTGAAGGAAAAACGCTGTTTTCTTTTCGCCATAAGGATTCGCTGCACATCGAACTTTGGCTGCCAAAGTATGACGGTGAAACACTCAAAAGAGGACGTTTATTTTTTGAGCCGAATGATTCATATTATTCTCTAAATGAGCCTGAAAGGGCTGTTTTTGACGCGGCACTCAACCGTCTTTGGAGCAACTTTAAGAAAAACTATAAGGCGGGAAAAACACCGGAATTAAAAAAATTTCGTTTGGGCAAAGTAGCCGAGATATGCCTGCAAAAACAAGCAACAATCAAATAAAACAAGCCGTATTAACTGATAATCAAACCTATAAGGTCTTAAAGATTATAGGGTTTGCCCCTAAAACACCTTTTCGCCTCTTTCATTTTTTCACAGTTATCATTCTAAAATGTAAGCCGTAAGTATTCGTTTCGGGTGTATAGGCAACAGGGATAAAATCCGTTTCTAAAGCGGAAAAAGATGCGGCGCAGCCTCTAAATTTTACAAAAAAATCAAAACAAAGTGTGTTTAATAATTTAGTATTTTGTAACTTTGTAAAAAAATCCTATGGCAAAAAAAAATCCTAATCCGAACGGAAAAAAAGGTGGTGAAGGGCATCAAAATAAAGTCAAAGAAGTTATTGCGCGTTTCGACCCCACGCTATACTCAACAGCGAGAGAATATTTGGTGCGCACTCCTGACGGAAAAAAGAAAAAGCGTTTTGTTGATGTCGCAGCTTTGAAAGGC
>JBPOJO010000627.1:0-2282 GCA_052033485.1 Bacteroidota bacterium
GCACAGGTCGGGCGACTTTGGGGAGTAGATGCCCTCGCGTTGCTGACACAGGGCATATCCCCGATGGCTTTCGCGCTGAATAACCCGGTTTCTTTTAATGACCCGACAGGGCTTGCTCCGAGAAAACCGCGTAAGTTTGATGATGTTGAGGAGATGGTCAATTACTATCTCAAAAACACTCCGAAAGGACAAAACGTCAGACTTGAAAATAACGGAAACGGCAACTTTACCGCCAATACATTTTCCGTTTCTGACAACGAAACCCTTGCAGACGGTGCGCAAACTACCCAATCATTTGAAATCAATACTGAAAGTGCTCAAATCAGAACCGGGAGTGATTGGGCTTTAAGCAGAATCAGAAAAGCCGACGATTGGTTTTCGGGTGAGGGCGGTCAGGCGATTGGCAATTTTGTCAATGAAATGAACCCGCTTGTCAGTGCCGCTAATCTCGCAAGATATGCGTACGACGGTAGGGATATGTTCGGCAATAGTATGGGGGTTGGCGGAGCAGTTGTGGCGGGGATTGGGTTGTTGCCGATAGGACGTTTCAAACAAGCTCATCATTTAATCCCTAAAGCTATTTTAAAGGGAAAATATGGTAGCGATTTGGCGCAGTTAATTCGTTTAGGACGGTCCGGAGGATTCAGTTTCAATAATATTTTCGGAAAAAACATGATGTTTTTGGACAGATACAACAAATCAACAGGACTTGGGGTTCATGGAAACCACCCTAATTACACGCAATATGTTGCAAATATGCTTGAAAGTGCTCTTAGCGGGCGAGATTTAAACAGTTTATCACCCAAACAAGCTGCTCAAATACTTAGTAAGGTTGCTAAACAAATGCGTGGAGAGATACAATCGCACCTAACCAATGGACTTTCGCAAATGCCTTTTCAAAACTTAAATACTATTTACTGATGGGGACTTACTATAATTTAAAATTTCCAATACAGGGCGAAACGCCACATGGTACGCATATTAAATGTACCTTTAGGAATAAAAAGAAATCTCACACCATTGATTGGTCTTGGTTAGCCTCCGGTTCTTATGGTAGTGAAGACCATCTCGAACTTTATCCAAGTAGTAATATGTGTGATTTTATTTCGCCTTTTGGTGCATATGGTGCTATTGTAAGCGAACGCTTTATTAGATTACTCACACAACTGAATCTGCCTACTTTTTCAGTAAAACCGCTAAAAATTTTGTATAAAAAAGAATTTTTTCAATACTATTTTTTTAAAGTTGATTTCGAATATTTAAAAAATATAGACTTTAAAAAATCATTTTTTGTACATGATGCAAGCGGAGTTGAAGGGACAAGTGCCGTATTTAAAGACATAGAGGTCGTTCAATTCGAGAATGAAAAAGAATTTTACCAATTTGCAAAAAAAATAGATTCTTTCGATGGTTTTCATTCTGTGCGTTTTGACACCTTATATATTCCAATAAACTATGATGTTTTGACATTTTCAACTAATTTCCTTTGTTCAGAAACACTAAGATTGCTTTTAATTGAGGAGGGGATTACCGGAGTAATTACCAAGCCTATTGAGGGCTTTAAAATTATTACGCACAACCGAGAATAATTTTACTAAGAGAGTTTGTAAGTTTTTATTGAAATCATTTAAAAACTAACTTTAAAATTAATTTTGAATTGTACGGCAAGCTATCAGCTTGCCACTTTATCGAGTTTTTAGAGCATGCTGATAGCTTGCCGTACATTGAAACTCCATAAAACACAAGCTTGCTATTGCATTCCAAGTAAAAATTTCACTTTTAACTTTTGTTTTTAAATAACTTCATTATCCAACATAGAAATTCCCTCCGACGGCGAGATAAAAATTAGTTTTCAAGCGAATGATTATTATCTTTGCGGCGTGGAGCCGACGTTTTTTTCGACAATTTCCGTGTTCAGCGCATCGCGCCGGTCATTTTCCAAGAGAATCACTACGACCCGTGGGGCTTAAACCTCACCGGCATCGAAGAAAATGACCTCCAAACACAACAAAAAGTAGGAGAGAAACGTTATCAATCCAACGCCGGCAGTGAGCGTGAAACGTCCTTTGACTTAGCGTGGCTTGAGACGGCTTTTCGTCTCGTAGATGCGCAGGTCGGGCGACTTTGGGGAGTAGATGCTTTGGCAGAATCTACGCCTGATATTTCGGTTTTCGCTTTCGCGCTGAATAACCCGGTGTCTTTTAATGACCCGACGGGGTTGTATGCAATTGACGGAGGCGGAGCTGTATGCACGAATTGTGTTGAAGAAGGCTCTTCTGCCT
>JBPOJO010000690.1:0-2488 GCA_052033485.1 Bacteroidota bacterium
CTGCAATAAGTGAATGGAAGGTCGACGGCTAAATCTCGCGGCATATTCTTTGGCAAACTGCCTAAGTAGCTGCAAAAATTGCAATGATTTAGCTTTTTGACAAAAAATTGTTCTGAAAGAAATCTTCTGTACCCAAAAAAGCTAAATTAAGTCGGCAAGATGCCGGCAATACTATCACAAAAAACTCGGCAGATTTTACGAATCTGCCGAGTTGTGCGCGATTAAGGAATCATTTTGATGCCCATTTCACTGAGCGCGAAGGCAAATTTTTCGACAAATTCCGTTATCCTCATCGCAGTCGGTTTACCCGCTCCGTGTCCTGCTTTTTTGTCTATACGAATAAGAATCGGCTTTTCGCCTTTTTGTTTTGCCTGCAATTCGGCGGCAAACTTAAACGAATGTGCCGGCACAACGCGGTCGTCGTGGTCGGCAGTCATAATCATTGTCGCCGGATAAGCCGTATCTTTGACGTTGTGCAAGGGCGAATAAGCGCGCAAATATTCAAACATTTCTTTGGATTCCTCCGAATTTCCGTAGTCGCTCGACCACGCTCTTCCGATGGTAAAATGCTGAAAACGAAGCATATCCAACACGCCGACCATCGGGAAAGCCACCTGACAAATATCGGGGCGCATCGTCATGGTTGCACCGACCAACAAACCGCCGTTTGAGCCGCCTTCAATCGCCAAATATTCTTTGCCGGTGTATTGATTTTTATGCAAATATTCCGCCGAAGCGATAAAGTCGTCAAAAACGTTAATTTTTTTCATTTTTGTCCCTGCCTCATGCCATTTTTCGCCGTATTCGCCGCCTCCGCGCAAACAAGGTTGTGCATAAATGCCGCCAAGCTCCATCCAAAGGATATTTTTCACACTGAAACTCGGCAACATAGTGATATTAAAACCGCCGTAAGAATATAAAAAAGTTGGGTTTTTGCCGTTTTTCACCATTCCTTTTTTGCTCACAATGAACATCGGCAATTTAGTGCCGTCTTTGCTTGTTACAAAAACTTGTTCGGTTTGAAAATCATCGGGGTTAAAAGCAACTTTGGGGGCTTTCCACAATTTGCTTTCGCCTGTGCGCACATCAAAAACGTATATACTCGAAGGGCGTGTGAAAGAGGTGAATGTGTAAAAAAGTGTTTGGTCATTTTTTTCACCCTCAAAGCCGCTTGCCGTGCCTAAATCAGGCAATTTCACTTCGCGTTCTTCTTTACCTTGTGTATCAAATTGACGAATTTTAGTAATGGCGTGTTCGAGATAATTCGCAAAAAATTTGCCGCCGCCGTAGCTGATGCCCTGCAAAGCAAACTCTTTTTCGCCGATGATAGTTTTTGCCTTTTCCAAATTCGGATTTTTCACATCAATCGCGATTAAACGTTGATTTGATGCGCCGAAATTTGTGGTAAAAAATGCCCAATCACCTTCTTTATGGACAAAATTGAAGTCATTTTCAAAATTATTAACAACAGTAATCGCTTTTCCCGCGCCTTTGCTCAAATTAATAAATGTTAATTTTGTACCGCTTGTGCCTTCCCAAGTGTTAATAACAAGCAATTTTTCGTCCTCAGAAGTGAGGGCTGAAAAACCGTGATTCGGATTATTTTTGTCCTCAAAAATCAATTTATCCTCGCTTTGCGGCGTTCCGATTTTGTGGTAATACACTTTTTGAAAAGCCGAAACGCCTTTTAATTCGTCCCCCTTTTTCGGTTCGTCGTATCGGCTGTAATAAAAACCGTTCCCCTGCCAAGCAATACCCGAAAATTTCACCCACTTAACCTCGTCTTTTAACTTTTCTTTAGTTTTTACATCTATCACCAAAATTGTTTGCCAATCCGAGCCTGATTCCGAAATTTGATAAGCGAGCAATTTTTTATCTTTCGAAAAACTCATGCTGCCTAATGCAACAGTGCCGTCTTTTGACCAATCATTCGGGTTCAAAAAAACTTCTTGTTCGCCGTCAAGAGATTTACTGCGATAGAGAACGGATTGATTTTGCAAACCGTTATTTTTGTAAATGTAATAAAAATCGCCCTTTTTGAACGGAGAACCGATTTTTTCATAATTCCAAAGTTCCGTGAGTCGCGTGCGCAATTTTTCGGAAAATGAAATTTTGCTCAAATATTGTCCCGTGAAAGCGATTTGCGTGTCTACCCAAGTCTCTGTTTCTTTTGAGCGGTCATCTTCTAACCAACGGTAAGGGTCTTGAATTTTTGTACCGAAATAATCATCGGTTTGTTCGATTTTTTTACTTTCGGGGTATTTTAATTGCGCCCAAAGCGGGTGTAAAAACAGCGTCATCGCCATAAGTGTTGCAAAAAATTTCATGTTCATTGATATTAAAAATTTCCGAAAGGTAAGGAAAAGGTGAGTTTTTTTTAATAAAAAGCACGATTTTGTCAAAGAAAGTACCGCGCGCTAAAGCTTGCGACCTTACATTCGCAAGCTAAAGCTTGCGGTACACTCCGCTATACTGTTGCATTTTATTA
>JBPOJO010000490.1:0-4390 GCA_052033485.1 Bacteroidota bacterium
AAGCGGCTATACCGATATTGCGATGCTTGTTCGCCCGAACAATCCTTCGGAACACGCGGAATTTGTTTTTGAGTTAAAATATTTGAAAAAAGAAGACAAAAAACAATTGAAAAAAGCACAAAAAGAAGCGAAAAAACAATTACAGAGCTATCTCGACGGCGACGAAATGCTGAAAACGCGCAAAAATCTTTCCGCTTATACGGTTTGTGTTGTGAAAGATGAGGTGTTTTTGGAAAAAATTTGAGTTTTTTTGACAAATTTGTATTTTTATTTAAAACAAATTTTAAATTTTATTTTTTGATACAGAAATGTTTTAAATGAAGTTAAATCGTTTTATTTTTTGCAACGAAAAAAATGAAGCAAGCGTAATGCCGTTACAAAATTCATAACAGTCATGCGAAATTTTAAAACGCTTTTCATTTTTTCCCTGCTTACTTTTATCGCCCTTTCTGCTTTTTCGCAGAAAAAAACGCTCAGCGGTTACATCAAAGACCAAGAAACCGGCGAAGAGCTCATCGGTGTTTCTGTTTTTGTTAAGGAGCTTTCGACCGGCGGTGTTACTAACGCCTACGGTTTTTATTCGCTTACTCTTGCGCCGGGCAAATACAATGTTGTTTTTTCTTACATCGGTTATCAAAGTGTTACGCAAGTTGTTGATTTGGCGGAAAATAACACGCTTAATATTAACCTTTCTTCAGCATCAAAAACCATTGATGAAGTGGTTGTTACGGCAAAAAAAGAAGATGAAGAAGAAAATGTTCAGTCTGTAACGCCGAGCGTTATTAATGTAAATATTGAACAAATCAAAAAATTACCCACACTTTTCGGCGAACCCGATGTCATTAAAACGATTCAACTTTTACCCGGCGTTGTGTCGGCGGGAGAGGGAACGACAGGCTTTTTTGTGCGCGGCGGCAGTGCAGACCAAAATTTAATTTTGATAGATGAGGCTCCCGTATACGATGCGTCGCACTTTTTCGGACTTTTTTCTGTTTTCAACGCCGATGTTATTAAAGATTCGCAATTGCACAAGGGCGGAATTGCGCCGCAGTTCGGCGGGCGTTTGTCTTCAATTTTAGATGTGCGCACAAAAGACGGCAATACAAAAAATTTAGGCATTTCGGCAAGCATAGGCTCTATTGCCTCCAAAATTATGATTGAAGCACCGATTGTGAAAGACAAAAGTTCCTTCATATTTTCGGCAAGACGTTCATATTTTGATGTTTTGATGAAAATGTTTCAAGACAAAAATAATCCGAATTCTCAAAACAGCGTGTTTTTCTACGACTTGAATGCCAAAATTAACTTCAAGCCGAGCAACAAAGACCGTTTTTTTGTTGCGGGTTATCTCGGACGTGATGTGATGCAATTCGGCACCGATGCAAGCTTCGGTTGGGGAAACAAAACAGGCACTGTTCGTTGGAATCACCTTTATTCAGACAAAACATTTTCAAATACAACTTTTGTTTTCAGTAATTTTGACTATCGCCTCGATTTTGATATTCCCTCGCAAGGCTTTACGTGGGACGCGGGTTTGAAAGAAATTTCCTTGAAACAAGACGTTAATCACTATTTCAACACAAATCATTCTTTTACGCTCGGCGCAAGTGTGTCGTACCGAATTTTTGAACAAGGAAAAATTTCTCCGAAAGAAAATTCTATTTTGCTCGGCATGGAAATGCCTAAACAGCGCGCTTTGGATTATGCGATTTATTTCGGACATGAATGGAATTTGACCGATAAATTAGCATTCAACTATGGTTTGCGTTTTTCAATGTTCCAAAGCGTAGGCGAGGCGACAATTCGCGAATATGAAGATATTACTGACAATATCAATCCCGAATTCAAAGACACGCATTACGATTCCTTTGAAACAATTCGCTTTTTTGCCAACCCTGAGCCGCGTTTCAGTGCGCGTTATACCCTTTCGCCGCAATCATCTGTTAAAATCGGGTACAACAGAATGGTGCAATACATTCATTTGATGTCAAATTCTACCGTTCCGATACCTTTTAACACTTGGGCACCGAGTACAAAATATTTAGACCCGCAAAAGGCTGACCAAGTTTCGATTGGCTATTTCAAAAATTTGAAAGACAATGCTTATGAATTTTCTTTGGAAGCCTATTATAAGGATATGAAAAAAGTTACGGATTTTGCCGACAACGCAAGTATTTTGCTCAATCCGAATGTCGCAACGGAATACAGACAAGGCGACTCCCGTTCCTACGGTTTGGAGCTTTTTGTCCAAAAGAAAAAAGGCAAATTAACCGGTTTTGTGAGTTATACTTTGTCAAAAACTGTCAGACAAGTGCCCGGTGTCAATGCAGATAAAGAATTTGTCGCAAATTACGACCGCAGGCACAATCTCAATCTTGTCGCGACGTATGACATCAGCAAAAGATTTACATTCGGCGGAACTTTCACTTACGGAACAGGCAGACCGATAACTTTGCCGGGCGGAAGCTACGATTTTGACGGCTATAATCCTGATTATTACACCGAACGAAATGCTTACAGAATGCCCGATTTTCACCGTCTCGACCTTTCCGTTACGTATTCGCCCAAGAAAAACGAAAGGAGAAAATGGAAATCGCAATGGGTTTTATCGGTCTATAACGTCTACAACAGACAAAATCCTTTCACGATTTACACACGCACAAAACGCGATGACAAAGGCAATATTGTCGGAGACGGCACGGAAAAAGAAGCAAGAATGGTCTATCTCTTCCCGATTTTGCCTTCAATCAATTACAATATCAAATTTTAATTTTCACGCTGAAGCGCACATTAAATTTAATAAATTTGTCAAAAGATTGATTTTCAAAAAATTGACAAGCCTTTTCAATTTGATGTGCCGAGCAAAAAATTTTTCACAAAAAAAAATCAAAAACATGAAATTCAAATTGTTTTTTCTTTTCACTTGTCTTTCTTTCGCATTAGTTTCTTGCGAAAAAACCATCACACTTGACCTTGAACAAACGCAGCCGAAAATGGTCATTGAAGGCTTTTTAACATTTGACAGTGTAGGCAACCCTGTGGAAACCTATATAAAACTCAGCAAAAGTGCTTGGTTTTATGACAAAGGGGCAAAACCGCCTGTTTCGGGTGCAAGTGTGAAAGTTTCCGACGGCGAGGCAGAATATGAATTTGTTGAATCTCCCGAAGTAAAAGGCTATTATTTGCCCAAAACAAGCATGAAAGGGAAGTTTGGACGTACCTATCAACTGACGGTCAACGCGGAAGGCAAAACTTATACCGCCGCCGACCGTTTAATTTTCAGCGCGTCGCGAATCAACAACATGGAAAGTGTATTTGATGAAGATTTGAAAAAAGAACTTGAAAATACTGACGATTTGACAGATGAAGAAAAAGCCGAATTTTATCGCGTTTTTCTGTATGCAGATGTAGTCAAAAATCCGTCCGAGCGCACTAATTTTCGCTTTAAATTTTACAAAAACGGAATTCCCCGAAATTTTGAAGGGCAAGGAGTTTTTGTGGCTGATGATGAATTTATTAAAGAAAATGTTGACGGAATCGAATTTGCAACACCTTACGCGCTGAACGATACGGCAAAAATCGAAATTTATGTCATTTCGCGCGAAGCATTGGTTTATTACATGGATTTGTCAACGGTTTTGAACAATGACGGCGGCATGTGGGGACCCGTACCGGCGAATGCAAGGACGAACCTCAGCGGCGGCGCACTTGGCTTTTTTCAACTTGCGCAAGTTACGACAAGCGAAATAGTTGTAAAATAGGCGTTTTTAATGCCGATAATTTCAAAAAATTCGTATTAGCATTTTAGCTTCTCACAGGTATAAATACCGAAAATTGTAACTATTCAGCCTGAGTGTACCGCGAGTTTTAGCTTGCGGTTTTGGAGGAGGGTATCCTGCAACAAGCGAATGCTAAGCTCGCAAGCTAAGGCTCACGCTGCATTCTCGGGCAAACCGGCTAAATAGTTACCGAAAATTTTTAAAAAATATGCCCTGATGTAATAATCAGGGTATATTTTTTTATTTTTCTATGGCGCAGAAAAGAAATTTTACAAAAAATTGCAGAAAGCCTGCCCGAAAAATAAATTTTCTTGCCAATACTTTCCGCTGAATGAGAAAAAAATTAAGAAATAGGGCTACTCTCCGGGCAAAGGCAAAGTCTCTAAAACTTCAATGTTGACGAGCATAATTTTCCAATTCGCACCGATTTTTTTAATAAAAATTTCAATTTTCTTGCTTGTGCGGTCTCCGTAGAGCAGCGCGCCTTTTTTGGCAAATCTTTTAAACTCTTGATAAACAGTCGCATAGGCTTTGAATCCTCCCTCGCCGTCGTCCTGCATTTCGCTGATTTCCGTCGGTTTGTACCAATTAATTTGCAAACTTTGCCCCTT
>JBPOJO010000475.1:0-1525 GCA_052033485.1 Bacteroidota bacterium
TTATTATCAAGAAAAACATGCGAAAAAACTCAGCGAATGGGCAAAAAATGAGGTCGCGCCACTATTAGAAAAACAATACAATGTTCTGTATCCGTTTTCTGGTCCCGACATTCTCAATGCGCTTCAAATTTATCCTGACGCTGAAAATTATTTCTTGTTCGGTCTCGAACCAATTGGCAATCTCCCCAAAGCGGACACTATCCCTATGGAATATTTAGAGGGGTTGAGGGGCGCGATTCAAAAAAAGTTAACCATTAACTTCTTCATTACCAAAGAGATGTTAGAGCAGTTAGATGGACTTGGCGTAACGCCAATTGCTATGATTTTTCTCGCGCGCACGGGGCATCAAATCACGTCTGTTGAACGTTTTGCTCTTGACCAGACAGGTAAAATTTTACCCTATCCATTACCTAATCCCAAAATCGCCCAAGAAATGCCGCGTGGCGTGCATATACAATTTTTTCACCCCCAAAAAAATAAAATGCAGCACCTCTATTTTTTTAGCACTAACTTAATGGATAAAGCGATGGAAAGCAAAACTGAAATTTTTACTTTTTTAGACCAATATCCTCATAAAGTGGCTTTGCTCAAATCGGCTTCCTATCTTTTGCATGGAGTAGTTTTTACTAAAATGAGAAATTATTTGCTCGAAAAAACAGATAAAATTTTGCAGGACGACACAGGAATACCCTATAAGTTTTTAGTTGATAATAGCTGGCATGTCAAACTTTTCGGGAAATATGAAAAACCCGTAAAAGTTTTTGAAAAAAATCAATATTACGACCAAAAAGACCTTGCATTAGCCTATGAAAGCGATTCTACCATCGCGCCACTTCATTTTCGTTTTGGTTATCATAAAAGCGAAAAGGCGACGAGTGTTCTATGGGCTTCTAAATATGGCAATTAGGTAAAATATATGGCATTTTCCACAACAATTTTTTCGTACAAAAAGAGGCAGTCCGAAAAGTCAATTTTGGAAAAATCAAACCAAATAAAATTCTATTATTCCCATTTTGAGCATTTTCAATAGAGATTTTATGATGATTTTTCAACAATTTCTGTCAAAAAAATCAGAATAATTGGGCTCAAAATGAAACAAGAAAATTATATTTTGTTTGTAATATTGAAAAAAACTTTTCGGACACACTCGCCCCTTTTCGTATATGTGAGACCATAAGGGCATTTTGCAATCCGATTCAGATTTTTAGGTGTTATTAAATAGTATCCATAAAGCTTCTTTCTACACGATTAAAAAAAACAAGTCCAACAAAAAAAGACAAGAAGATAAAAAAGATACCCAATAAAAGAGACGGCATCTCAAAATAACCAACCCCCAAAAAGCCCAAACGGAATATTTCAAGGAGCGGAGAAAGCGGATTGAGCAATGCCATGTCGCGATAAAAACCACTTAAAGCGGAAATTGGGTAGATGACTGGCGTTATGTACATAAGCAATTGCACCCCAAACTCAACCAAAACTTGTAAATCTTTGTATTTGGTTGTCAAAGCGGAGACCAAAATCCCAA
>JBPOJO010000545.1:0-4804 GCA_052033485.1 Bacteroidota bacterium
GTACGATTAACCGCAACGCCGCCGACCATGCCGATGGAGGGATTGTCATCGTCGCCGTAAAAATTGAGGGCATCTCTGCCCGGATTGTTGTCGCCGTTGAGCTTTGCGTTGTGCGGTCCTACGTCCATGCCTGAAGAGGCGTGCCAATCCTCCGCTTGCAAAAATGAAAGATTAAATTTGAAAGCAAATTTATTGTTAAATGCCTTTGCATAACGAACCGACGCATCTAAAAGCATTTTGGGGTCGCTGTCTTTCCCGTCCACATGATTTACACCTGTTTTCAGTTGCGCACTCAAGCCTTGATATAAAAACGGACTCTTGCTCGCAATGTTGGTGATGCCGTTAAAAGCATTCGGACCGTAGAGCGCGGAGGAGGTACCGGGAATTACTTCTACGCTTTCAAGGTCAATATCCGAAACGCCCATAATATTGCCGAGCGGAATACTGAAACCGGGCGATTGTGCTTCCATGCCGTCGACTCTTTGCACAAAACGAGTATTGTAAGGTGCATTAAAACCGCGAGAGTTGACCGACTTCATTAATAAGCTGCTTGACATCATATCCACACCTTTCATGCTGCCGAGTGCATCAAGATAATTTGTGGTCGGCATTTCGCGCAAACCGATAATATCCAATTTTTCAATCGTAACAGGTGCTTCCATAACGCTTTCGCCCACACGAGAGGCAGAAACAACGACCTCTTTGCCTAAAATTGTTTGCGCTTTTAATTTGACTTCAATATCAGTACGATTTTCAACAATTTCCATTTCAAAGTTTTCGTAACCTATCATGGAAAAAACCAAAGTAAATGGCTTATTGACCGAAGTGCTGATTTTAAATTTTCCTTCTTCATCGCTCACCGTTCCGTTGACACTGCCCTTGTTAAAAATATTAACACCCATTAAGGCTTCCTGCGTTTCCGCATCTTTTACAACTCCCGAAACTGTCATGCCCTGCGAAAAAGCTGTCGCGGCTGATAAGCCAAGCAACAATATTAACCAAACGCTCTTAATCCAATAACTGTTTGCTTTCATACGTGTAAATGTTTAGGGGTGAAATAAAAAAAAATACATTTTTCGTTTGTAATTCTAATGTTCTTGTATGCTCTCTAAGGGCAATGCTGTTTAGTTAAGACTAAAAAATGAAGGCAAGCAAAGGTAGAAATCTAAGCGAGTGAGCATTTTTCTACCAATAGACCACGCCAAAAGGCGTATTTTGTGCCGTCAGGCACTTGATATTGGTAGAAAAGCGTCATCTCTTTTTACCCAATGCCCCGTTAGGAACTACATATTTTTGCCTTTTTTTTTCCAAATCCTAACTTAACAGCATTGACCGTTAGCGTGTCGTTAAAGTTTCTGAAAATGCAGGCATTTTCCAACCTGCCACCTCTTGCTCAATAAAATCAGCAACTGCTAAAATATGGTCTTCCCGCCAATAATTTCCCGTGAGTTGAACCCCAATCGGCAATCCGTTTGCGGAATATCCACCGTTGACGGAAAGAGCGGGCAAACCCGTAACATTGTGCAACATGGTATATACAAAATTGCCCCAATTTGCAAATGTTGTTCCGTGAATAGGCGCGGGTACAGCCGCTACGGGAGAAATGATAACGTCGTATTGCCGAAAAAGTGCGTAAAATGCGCGCTGTAAGTTTTCCCAATGAAGCAAAATCCCCGCATAGTCAAGCATATTTGCCTGAAATTTCTGCAAGTCGCATTTTTTTGCCCATTCCTCTGCAAAAGGGCTAATTTTTTCCGAACCGATAACATGCGTGAGATAGCCTTTAAAAGCATCTCCGCCCAAAGCACCCGCAAAAAGCAAGAACCATGTTCGCATGATTTCGTTGATATAGTCCAAAGAAAACTCCTCAATAGATGCTACTTGATGCTCTAAAGATTGAAGTGTTTTGAGAAGAACATTTTTCACGTCTTCCTCAGGTGCACAGGCATTTATTCCGTCCGAATTTGCCCCCGTGAAAAAACCGATACGAAGTTTTTTCAGCTTGACATTTTTGTAATTTTCCAAAGGCATATCAATCGTATGCGGGTCAATGCCGTCTGTGCCGCGCACAATGTCGGTAATCATCGCAGCATCTTCGGTATAACGCGCTAACGGACCTAAGTAGCCCATTCCTGCCACAATTCCGTTGGTATCTGCCTGCACTCCCCAAAGCGAAACGCGCCCGCGCGAGGGTTTCAGACCGACCAAACCCGTGCAATGAGCGGGAAAACGAATACTGCCGCCGCCGTCGCTCCCGATGCCGAAAGGGCTGCCGCCGAGCGAAACAAGCGCGGATTCGCCGCCGCTGCTTCCTCCGGGCGTGCGCGATAAATCCCACGGGTTGTTTGTTCTGCCGTAAACTAAATTATCGGTTTCATAAGCTAAACCTTCTTCGGGCATATTGCTTAAACCCATGACGATGCCGCCTTGGTCAAGGATTCTTTGCACGATGGTCGCATTGTAATTTGAATAGTAATTTTTCAAACCAAGCGTACCTGCGGTGATTCGCCCGCCTTCAACGTTAATGTGGTCTTTCACAGTGAAAGGCAAGCCGTGCAACAAGCCCAAACTTTTGCCGCGCGCAAGGGAGGAATCAGCTTTTTGGGCTGCCTCCATTGCGCGCTCAAACATAGGATATACAAGCGCGTTGATGTGCGGATTGATGCTTTCAATGTGCCGAATATAAGCATTCAGCACCTCTACTGCGGAAATTTCTTTCCTGTTAAGCATTTCGGCAGTTTTTTTTGCCGACTGAAAAATGAATGAATAGGACATACTGCCAATTAAATTAAACTTGTGTTTTTTCTTTCACACCCAAAGGGTCTTCAAGACCCTTTGGGTGTGAGCATCATAGTTTCAAACCAATCAATGTGATATCGTCGCGTTGTTCTTCGTCTCCCATAAATTGGTTGAGCGTATTTTCAAAAAATCTTGCTTGTTCTTTGAGCGGAAAAGCCTGATAAGATTCTAACATCTCAATCAATCGCGCCATTTTAAAAGAATTTCTGTTAGAATCACATTGGTCGGGGAAACCGTCCGTAGTCAAATACAACTGAGTGCCCTTCGGCAGGAACAATTCATGCAACTCAAACGGAGTTTGAGTATTTGATGCACCGCCGCCCAAACTTCTCCGTGTACCTTTTAAACGAACAATTTTATTGTTTTCCCAATAAAGCAGTGAATTTTTGGCTGCCGAAAACAGAATTTTCACCGTATTTTCGTCATGTTGTTCGCAAACCATGATTGCAATATCCATTCCATCACGCGTCCTTTGGCGAAGTGCCTCTTGAATACTGTTTTGAAGCATATCCAAAATGAGCGAAGGATTAGTGATTTCTTTTACTTTTATGATTTCATCAAGCGCACTGTTGCCGACCATTGACATAAAAGCACCCGGTACGCCGTGTCCCGTGCAATCCGCTACTGCCAAGATATGCTGATTGCCGATGTGTGCATACCAATAAAAATCCCCCGAAACTACGTCTTTGGGTCTGAAAATGGCAAAATGTTCAGCAAATGCTCCCGATAAATCCTCGTCGGTAGGCAAAATAGAATTTTGCATGGTTTGTGCATAGCGAATACTGTCCGCAATGCGCTGATGTTGCACTTTTAATAACTCATTTGCCGCGTTTAATTCATGGGTACGCGCTTGCACGCGCTCTTCCAAACCGGCATAGAGAAGTGCGTTTTCAAGGGAGGTGGCAATTTGTCCGACAAGCAAATTCACAAGCGTTATTCTTTTGGCATTAAACGCTCCCGTTATCAAACTGTTTTCAAGGTAAATCACCGCTTTTAATGTCCCTTGATTGAGAACAGGAACACAAAGTGCCGAAAGCGGTTTGACCGTATTAACGTAATTATCTTTGATAAATTGATTCTCTTTTGACAAATCATCGGTAACAAAAGGCGTTTTTGTGCGTTCGCAGTAGCGCACAAGCGTAACGGGCAGTTGCGCGTCCGAATTGAGCGGCTTATCTTGCAAAACTAAAACAGATTTTTCCGATGTGCTTTCTGCTTGAATCCGCAAAACATTCTCTTGATTAACAAGCATTAAATAGCCTTTTTGTGCCCCCGCATTTTCCATCACGACTTTTAGCAAATTGCCCAAAAGTGCCTCCATACGAACTTCCGAAGAAATCAACTGCGAAGATTTCATCAATGAAGCCAAGTCCATCGTTTCATGTTGCGTGATGCCTGTAAAAACCGACAGATTAGATGTCGACTTAGCGGTCTGAGTACTGCTCCCTGACGAAACAGAACGATTATTCAAATACATAATATAATCAGGATAGACCGCAAGCAACCATTGCGCTTTTCCGTGCGCGCCCCACAAGGTGTAGATGTAATGCGCCTCCGTAAAAAAGGTGCGGGCGATGCGCGGAAACTCAGCTTTGTGGTAAAATCTTGCTGCCAATTCGCACATGATGGCTTCAAAATTGATAAAAGCGTTTTTGCGTGAAAGATTGATGGCTTTTCTGTAAAGCTCCATAGCTTTAAAATTATTGCCTTCCAATCGCGCTTTTTCAGCACGCATACCGCAAAGCAGTTGCTCAAAGTTTGCGGGACAATGCTCTGCCCACAGTTTCATTCGGCTGATGTGTGAACCTATTAATTCAAAATAAATATTTTTGGCATCTTGCGACATATTTTCGTAGTTCGCCGCAATACAGAGAACATGAAAAAAGAGAAAAATCGGCTCTTCTATTATCGTGGCGATAAACTGCAAACCTGCATAGCCTTTTTCGGCTTCTTCCAGTGCCTCTTCATATTTTCCGAAATGATACAAAGCTTGCATTTTATAAAA
>JBPOJO010000216.1:0-1759 GCA_052033485.1 Bacteroidota bacterium
GCTTCTTTGAAGTAAGGAATCGAAAATAATTCAGTAGAGAAAATATTAGAAATATAAGAAAAAGCATGTTCTAAATTTTCAGCTCTGAAAAATATCCACGCAAAAACAGTCATACTAAACGTTACGACAATTTGTAACAATTCTTTTGCGGAAGGCAATAATCTACCCTGAGCAACTATTTCTAAATTGTTTCGGTTGCGATTCGTTAGCATAAGCGGTAAAAAATAAACAGCGTTTAATGCTCCCCAAAAAATAAATGTCCAATTGGCACCGTGCCAAAAACCACTTAGTATAAAAATAATAAATGTGTTACGAATACTCATCAAGAGACCACCTTTGCTGCCCCCCAAAGGAATATACAAATAATCTTTAAACCATGAAGAAAGCGAGATATGCCAACGTCTCCAAAATTCCGCGATATCACGAGAAAAATATGGATAAGTAAAATTTCGTAATAACTCTATTCCAAAGAGTCTTGCCGTGCCTAAGGCAATGTCTGAATAGCCTGAAAAATCTCCGTAAATCTGAAATGTGAAAAATATAGCTCCCAAAACTAAGGTGCTTCCCGAGTAGTCTGTAGAATGATTAAAAATTTGGTTGGCAAACTGTGCGCAATTGTCTGCAATAACAATTTTTTTAAACAATCCCCAAAGTATTTGCCGCAAGCCGTCAACTGCTCTTAAGTAATTAAATGTCCTTTTTTGCTTTATTTGTGGGAGCAAGTGTGTTGCCCGCTCAATAGGACCTGCGACAAGTAATGGAAAAAAACTAACAAAAACAGCATAGTCTACAAAATTCCTTTCTGCTTTAATTCTGCCTTTGTAAATATCTATCACATACGAAAGTCCATGAAAAGTATAATAAGAAATTCCTACGGGAAGAATAATACTCAATGTCCAAGTGTTAATTTGAAATCCCAATGGAGAAATTGCATTGGCAAATGATTCTGCAAAAAAGTTGTAATATTTAAACACCCCAAGAAAACCAAGATTTATCACTATACTTAGCCAAAACCAAAATTGTTTTTTTCGGGGCGAGTTAGTATCCTGCATTTTCAAGCCTGTGTAAAAGTCTAAAAGCGTTGAAAACATCAACAAAAATAAAAAACGCCAATCCCAACAAGCGTAAAAAAAATAGCTTGCCACCAATAACAAAGCATTTTGAAGTCTAAGATTCCGATGTGCAACAAACCAGTAAATTAGAAATATTATCGGTAAAAATATAGCAAAGTCTATTGAGTTGAAAAGCATGTATTTGTTTTTTTTATGTTGATTATTGTTTCTCCGCCATTCGAGTTTGAGATATCAAGGATTTTTGCAGCAATATTTCTCAAAGATGCGATTTTAGCAATAAATTAGTTCTGTGCACAAAAGTACAGAAAGGGAGTTTTATTTGCAAAATACTTTTGTTAAAAACCTTTTTTTGTAAAAAATAAAAAGCACCCCAAAAACAACATTATTTCCGACGAAAGCTATTAAAATATCGTTACAAATTTTTTTTTAAGGACAAGTCCTTTTTTTTTTTAAGAGATTTTTGTACTTTTGCCATGTCTCGTTATTGGTAGAGACAAAAGACAACATTATGAAAACGGACAATTTAGAGCGGTATTTTCACCGAGATTTGAGTTGGTTGAGTTTTAATTATCGTGTATTGATGGAAGCAAAAGACGAGAAAGTTCCACTATTTGAGAGACTGCGCTTTATGGCGATTTTCTCCTCCAATCTCGATGAATTTTTTCGTGTTCGGGTGGCGTTTATTC
>JBPOJO010000078.1:0-3225 GCA_052033485.1 Bacteroidota bacterium
AATGCGGACAGCCTTACGACAAAAATTCTTACTTCTGAAGATTTTAAAATTTTTGCTTTTTTTATGACAGGCGTAAACTCGGCAAAACAAAAAACAAATGCTTGTCGTTTGGATTTTGGGAGCGTACAAGAGGAGTGGAAACAATGGTATGACGCGCACAAAAGATGCCTGAATGCGCAAGAAATTCTTGATTTTTATTATTTTTCAAAAGAATTAAACCTTGTTTTGAAGAAAATTCTTTTGCTGCCCGATGAAAAATTGCCCGAAAATGAGTTGTTGCTTACGTTGGCGATTTTAGAAAAAAGGCGCATCATTTTGCATGAAAAAATACTTTTTATTATCGGAAAAAACGATTTGAAAATATTTTCAAAAAAATAAACTGTTTATCCCTTCCTTCGTTCAATTCCGTCAATTTAAGGCAGTTAAAGCCTAATGGTTTTTGAAACGTTTAGGTGTAATGACGGAGTTGAAATAAAGCACTTTACAAAGAAATTTCAAAAAAATCACGCTTCACTTTTACCGAAAGATTTTCCGATTTTTTCTATGTCTATGACCAACAAGAAACCCAAAAAAGCCGTACCGAGTGCCGTAAAAAATTCCGCACCTGATTTAGCATTTTCCGTTGTACAAATTTTACCGCAACACTTGCATAAATGCTAAAAAGCGCGTATCTTGCCGTGCGTAACAGAAAACATCGTACAAGGCATACTTTGCGGCAATTTTCTTGCAGAAGCGGCGCAAGGTTTTGCTTTTTGTGGTGTAAAAAAGACAAATAAACCGTTGATAGATAAACAAATAGATTATGACTGAAAAAAATAAAAAACTTCAAATACGAAACAGTACAACTGAATTCCTTGTTTTTACAAAACAAGCCGGAGGGGACAGTATTGAAGTGAGAATTGAAGACGAGACTGCTTGGTTAACTCAAAAATTAATTGCAACTCTTTTTGATGTAGATGTTAGAACTATCAGCGAGCATTTACAGAACATCTTTAAAAATAATGAATTAGATAAAAATTCAGTTATCCGGAAATTCCGGACAACTGCCTCGGACGGGAAAAATTATGAAACACAATTTTATAATTTAGACGCAATAATATCAGTCGGGTATAGAGTAAATTCCGTCAGGGCGACACAATTTCGTCAATGGGCGACAAATATTTTACGAGATTTTGCGATACGTGGTTGGGTTTTGGATAAAGAAAGATTAAAAAACGGTGCATATTTAAACGAAGAATATTTTAATCAATTGCTTGCAGAAATTCGGGAAATTAGGGCAAGCGAAAGACATTTTTATCAAAAAATAACTGATATCTATGCCACTGCTTTGGACTACAACGTAGAAAGCCCGACAACTAAGGCATTTTTCAAAACTGTTCAAAATAAGTTTCATTTTGCAATTCATGGACACACAGCCGCAGAATTGATTGTAAAAAGAGCCAACAGCGAAAAAGAAAAAATGGGTTTAACGGCATGGAAAAATGAACCGGAAGGAAAAATTATAAAGTCAGATGTATCAATAGCTAAAAACTTTTTAAGCATACAAGAACTAAAATCGTTAGACCGTTTTGTAACGATGTATTTAGATTATGCAGAAACACAAGCAGAAAGACAAATCCCAATGACTATGGAAGATTGGGAGAAAAAATTAAATGCTTTTTTGCAATTCAATGAGAAAGATATTTTGACAAATGCAGGAAACGTAAGCCATGCTATAGCAAAGGAATTTGCAGAAAATGAGTTTGAAAAATACAGAATTATTCAGGATAAATTATTTCAATCAGATTTTGATAAATTAATTAACAAGTTGGATAACAAGAGGATAGATAAGGATATAACACCGTAATTTCTTGTGCTAAAAATCAACAAATTAGCAAACATAACATTTAAGCTGAAACCGAACAGAAGTGCAAAAAAAAATTCCGCACTTGATTTAGCATTTTCCGTTGTACAAATTTTACCGCAACACTTGCATAAATGCTAAAAAGCGCGTATCTTGCCGTGCGTTACAGAAAACATCATACAAGGCTTACTTTGCGGCAATTTTCTTGCAGAAGCTGCGCAAAGTTTTGCTTGATATGAGGTTATTGGCTAAAACGATAAAGATTAAAACGATAAAATGAGCATATTTCAAAAATCAGTTCTGCAAAAACATTTAAACAACCTCGATAAAGAAAAGGTTGAAAAGGCATTTTTGCAATTTAAAACAAATTACAGCCCTGAAAAAATTGAGAAAATCAAAACGCTCAAAGAGGAAGAATATCAAGACGGCTTTTTGCGTGAGTTATTTGTTGGTGTTTTGGGATATACTCTCAAACCTAATGAAAACTACAATCTTGTAAGAGAATTTAAGAACCAATCCGACAGTAAAAAAGCCGACGGCGCAATTTTGAACGGCGAAAAAGTTGAGGCAATTATTGAACTGAAATCAACTTCAACAAAAGACCTTACAAGCGTTACACAGCAAGCGTTTAATTACAAAAACAATCAACCCGGCTGCAAATATGTGATTACTTCAAACTTTCAAAAACTTCGTTTTTTCATTGATTATTCAAACGAATACGAAGAATTTGATTTGTTTAATATGCAAAAACAAGATTTCAATTTGCTTTACTTATTACTCCATAAAGACAGTATATTTACTGACTTACCGCAAAAAATAAAAGTCGAAACAAAATTTCACGACAAAAAAATATCTGAAGACTTATACAACGATTATTCCGATTTTAAAAACAAAATATTCGAAAACCTTGTTAAAAACAACCCGAATTTTGATAAAATAACGCTTTTTGAAAAATCGCAGAAACTCTTAGACCGATTACTTTTTATTTTCTTTGCCGAAGACTGCGGACTTTTGCCAACAAACTCTATTTCACGCATAATTGACCATTTCGACCAATTAAAAGAACTTGACGCATACAAACCGCTTTACGAAACTTATAAATTGTATTTCGGTTATATGAACATTGGGCGAAAAGGCAAAGCCCCGGCTGATGATATTCCTGCATACAACGGCGGACTTTTTGCGCCCGATGAAGTTTTGGACAATGTAAAAATTGACGATGAAGTTTTAAAAAACGACAGTTTAAAACTTTCAAAATACGATTTTAACACCGAAGTTGACGTAAATATTTTAGGTCATATTTTTGAACATTCGCTCAATGAAATTGAAGAATTTGAAAAACAGTTAGCCGAAAATTCCGACATTTCGGTAATTAAAACAAG
>JBPOJO010000642.1:0-9628 GCA_052033485.1 Bacteroidota bacterium
GTTCTTGGAAACATTTTCACTACCAAACGATTATAAAGAAAAATCAAATTGGAATACTAAAACAGTCGATAGCAACACATTTTCACCTCTTGACAATGATGCAGGAAATATTGCAGAGGGTAATAGACCGACAGAAATACGCATAGGTAATACCATAATAAAAGTAACAACTTGGCAAGATGTTTTCATTAATTTCCTCAAATATATCGAAGAAAGTTCAGATTACGACTTTGATATAATACTTGATAATCAAAATATACTTTTCAACAGGGACAACACCATTGTAAAATGGTCTACACTAAAACTATTGATTGACAACAACATAGATTTGACAAATCGGTATAAAACATTTGAGGGCAAATTGTGGGATAAAGTTAAAAATCTTACTGATAACACTTTTTTCGTACATATAAATATATCTGCTTCTGCGTGCATTAGTAGAATTGTTAATATTATGAACAAATTTAGTATGTCAGAAGATTTTGTTGAAATAGTATTGAAATAGTAAAACGAATATTTCGAGCAAAAAATGCTAAAAAATAGGCTCCACCCCACATTGCCTTGGCTAAAAGCGGGGCTGAGGTGCTAAATTTGAACTTTTGAATAAGAATTGGGTTAATTACTTTATTTGGGCTTTTGTGCTGAGTTTCCCCGTCTTCGCCAAGCCTTTTCCGTTATAGGTAATTTATGCCCGAATACAGCTCCTCCGTCGCTTGTGGGTACACAAACGACGGAGGAGCTGTTTGGACAGATAGAAATGAAAGCGCACCTCTTGTAAAAAAAATCAGCCGAACACCAAAAAACAATAAAGATTTTCAACGTTCGGCAGACCTATTAAAAGGCTACAAATCAATTATTCTTTCACAAATTTGAAAGAAGTTGTATTACCCTCATTTTCAATGCCGATAATATACATGCCGAGCGGCAAATGAGCAATTGAAATTTCAATCGCTTTACCTTCCGCTTGGTGTTTTTCGGCAATAACGGTACGTCCGAGATTGTCTGTCATGTGAATATTAACAAACCCTTTGAAATTATCTCCGAGTTGAATATTGACGACATCTTTGCCCGGATTCGGGTAGATGAGCGTAAGAATGCTTCCGCCTTCCTCTTCATCAGTACCCGCAACAGCGAAATATGTGCTGCCCGAACGTCCTACACAACCTGATGTAAGGGTGTATTCCGCAAGATATAAACCTGATTCAGAAGGCGTTATGCTTGTTTTATTGTCAAATTCTGCAATGTGCTTTCCGTTGCGATACCATTTGATTTCGGCAGTTGAAACCGCAGCTTCAAAAGTCAATTCGAGTTTTCCGACATTGAAAGAAATTTTTCCTTTCGGAACTTCAATTACAGAAACTTCAAACTCAGATGAGGTTTTTGCGCAACCGTTTTGGTAAGCAACCGAAACAGTATAAATGCCTGCTTTACTGACTTTTAAGCTGTTAGCGTTGGTTACACGAACGATTTTACCGTTTTTGTACCATGCGTAGCTCGCGCCGGTTACGGCAGGAATTTCGAGGGTTACGGCAGTATTCGGGCAAATTTCGGCATTTTCCGCAGAAATTTCTAATTCGGGAAATGTAATCACATTGACCGTAACAGAATTGCTTGCTTCGCAGCCGTGTTGCGTAACGGTGAGCGTGTAATCGCCTGATTTGTCGACATTTACACTTGTTCCCGTGCCGATGATTTCACCGTCTTTTGTCCAACGATAGGCACTTGCCTCAGCAATTTCTTTTGCGTTAAGCGTGCCCGATTGACAGAACGTAATCGTTTTTCCTTCGAGAATTTTCACAGAAGGCGTATGGTTCAATTTCACCGTAACGTAAGCGCGATTTGCCGAAACACAGCCGCTTGTTGTGTTGCGAACACGCAAAGAATACACGCCCGATGCTTCCGCTGTGTAAGTCGGTTCGGTAGTTGTCGCTTTGAAAACTTCGTTGAGATACCAATCATAAACCATTCCTGCATAAGCAGTTGCAGCAATTTCTGCGACATTCGTACATGAATAAAGCGTGCCCGAAGTTGATAAAACTGCTGTAGGACGGGGCAAAATATCGACCGTTACCGCAAGGCGTGTTGCGCTTTGATAGCGTTGTCCGCGTGCAGCAATGTAAAATGTTTTGGCTGCCGATAAATTGCCTGTCGTGTAGTTTGCTGCTTCGTAATAATTGCCGTCATTTCCGAAAAACGCTGTTCCGCTTGTTGCCGATTCATACCAACGAAAACGATTAGTGCTGTGCGTTCCTTTGACGTTTATACTGCCTTGACCGTTTTCGCAGGCTTTTGAAAGGCTGAGTAATGTGGGCGTTTCGGGGTAAGTATAATCATAAGCGGAATTGGTGAATCCTGACCTTGTTGCACCGCGCACGGCTCTCACGATATAAAAATATGGAGAGTCGTTTGACAAACCTGCCTCATCTGTGAAAACACACTCGGTTGTTGAATACGCGCCGGTTGTAGTAAGCAAAACATAGTTTGTGCCGTCGACGGAACGATAAATTTCGTAGCCCGATTCGTCGCTGTTAGAGTCATTGAAACGCAATTTCATGCTTCTTGTGTCAATTGCTTCAACAATCAAATAAGACGGTGTCGTTAAAGGCGGAACCGTAACGGGTGTAGCTACTGTTCCGGTCAAATTGAGCACATAATTCGATTCATTACAATCATTGTTCACAATCGTGAATGCACCGGTATATGAACCTGCCGCAACTGCATCTAATTGAATATCTACATTGATTGACGCTCCTGCGGCAAGTGTAGCCGGAATAGCCGTCAAAATCGTATAGCCTGCCGGTGCGGTAACGCTCGTTAAATTAAGCGTTTGCGTTCCCGAGTTTGTGATGGTAATCGTTCTCGTTACGGGTGTGCCGACAGGTGTGCTGCCGAAAGCAAGCGGAGAAGGATTAGGCAGAGGAGTTGCGCCTTGTGCCACATCAATTTCGGGTGCGCCGAGCGAGAAGGTTATGACAACGGGGTCATGGTCAGATGTGCGGTACATATCGGCTGCGTACAAACTGACCAATTGACCTGCTGATTTAAACTCTCTGTTGTAATCCAAAACGCTCGGTTCATCGCTGTTGATGTGAAAATCTTCAGCTCCCGTAGTTTGTGTCAACAAACACGGACTTGCCAATGCGTGGTCGAGATAGCTCCAATTTCCGTCGAATACATAAGAATAGGTATTATCGCCGTGAAAATGGTAAAGCAAGTTGGTATAGTTTGCAGCAACAAGCGCGTCAATCGGGTCTTCTTTCGGATAGGAATTTAAGTCGCCGATAATCAAATAATCATTGTCCGTCGTACCTGTCGGATTCGTCGCTAACCAAGCGGCTAAGTCCGTTGCGGCTTGTGTTCTGATGGCGTTTGAATTGCCTTGTCCGTCCAATTGGTCGCTGTCAAGCGGATTGCCGGTTGCGGCAACAGAGCCTTTGGATTTGAAGTGATTGACGCAAACCGTAATAATTTCATTATTAGATATTTGCTTGAATGTAGCGGCAAGCGGTTGTCTGTTGTATGCCGCAAAAGCACCGGAAGCGGTGGTTGCAGGCGTGCCGACTAATTCAACAGTTGTCGTTTTGTAAATCATGGCTACTTTTATGACATCTGTGCCCAAATAAGTACTGCCGTGATTGACAAAATTCCACGTGCCGGGCGCAGTGAGTGCGTTCATGCCGTTGATTAAATCTTGCACAGCACTTGATGCTCCGTAGCCGTTATTTTCAACTTCCATCAAACCAATAACATCGGCATTCAAAGCCAATAACATTTGCAACGTTTTGTCGCGTTGACGGGTAAATTCCGTTGCGTTATTTGCTCCGCGACATTCTTGGTCGCCTGTCGGTCCGCATATATCGCCTGAACTTTGCAAAGTAGTGAAATAATTCAAAAGGTTAGCACTTGCTACTTTCAATGAGCCGGCAGGACCGGGTGTAGGTGCCAAAGGACGCGGATTCGGGGTCGGGTCAAAATTGACTACGCCCGTCGGATAAATTCTGTACAAAATAGCCGGACCGCCGCTCCAAGAGTTACTTTCGTACAAAACGCCCCCCAAGTTATTCGTCGTATATCCGCCGCGCAAAGTATTCGCCGCGCTCAAGCCCAAAGCCTGCGGGTGGATAATCGGGTCAGGATTTTGTCCTAAACTTGCATCGTCAAGAATAATGGAATTTCTTTTCACAAAATCCAAATGCGCGCTGTAATTTGCTGCATTCGGGTCGTTGTTGTGCGTAAATTGTTGAATTTTGCCGTTTGCCGAAAGCAATACTTCGCCTGCGTGTCCGAGTTTGTAAATTTCCGTTACGGTCATTTCTTGCGGAGTAGCAATGCGCATGCCCTCATATTTTTCCCAATCACTTGCAGAGGCAAGCGGCAAAGTTACGTTCGTAAGGGCAGGAAGAGGATTGCCGCTGCTCAAAATCGTAACGCTGAGCGAAGTCGCTCCGTTGGAAATTTGAGTCATGTTGAAATAATCCGATGCAGTTCCTTTCACATAAACTTGGTCTCCTACCGAAACAGGCGTTACCGGCGTTGTTGTCGTATAGACATAAATGCCTTCCGAAGTTGTCGGCAAGCCGTCGGCATCAACATCTTCTTCTTGCATAAAGAAGCCACCTACTTGCGGAGCTGTTTGAAAAACTGCCGTAACGATACCGATGACGTGAACTTCTCCCGCAATGGCAAGTGTCGTGCCGCTGCCCTGAACTTGGTGAATTTTTAAGACACTTGAAGTATTGTCGCAAGCGGTTGCGGGCGTGCTTGTTTTGTAATCAACCGGTCCGCAAGCATACTCATAAACTGCTATGCAATAGTTGGTTCCGGGTGTCAATCCCGTCACGGAAACGCTGCTTCCCGTGCCTGCGTATACGACGTATTCACCTGCTGCAAGCGTGCTTCCGGAGCCGAAAGTAGTATTAGCCGTATAGCTTGTGCCGTCAACGGGTGTTCCGGTTACGGCACCGCCTGCTTTGACAACGACCAAACGACCCGTGCCGTTGCCGTTTGTCCAAGAAATGCCCATGGAGGTATAAGAAGGCGTTGTTGTAATGGCAGAGGCAGATGTTGTAGGTTCGGCGCAAGAAGCCGTGGTTGTTTCACAGCCTGTTGCGGGACTGCCTTGCTTGTAATCAATAGTTGCGCAGTCATATTCATAAACGGCAACGCAATAATTAGTACTTGCGGTTAAACCCGTTACATTGACAGATGAGCCTGTGCCGGCATAAACGATAAATTCGCCTGCGGCAGTTGTCGAACCCGAGCCGAAAGTGGCATTTGCCGTGTAAGTTGTGCCGTCTACGGGTGCAGTCGTAACAGCGGCGGCAGCTTTCATAACCACTATGCGTCCCGCGCCGTTGCCGTTTGTCCAAGAAATGCCCATGGTGGTATATGAGGGCGTTGTTGTAACGACCGATGCAGAGGTTGTCGGCTCGCTGCATGAGGCAGTTGTTGTTTCACAGCCTGTTGCGGGTGAACCTTGTTTGTAATTGATAGTAGCGCAGTCGTATTCATACACGGTAACACAATAATTGGTGCTTGCGGTTAAACCCGTTACATTAACGGAAGTGCCTGTGCCGGCATAGACGATAAACTCGCCTGCGGCTGTGGTCGAACCCGAGCCGAAAGTGGCATTTGCCGTGTAAGTTGTGCCGTCTACGGGTGCCGTTGTAACTGCGCCGGCTGCTTTCATAACCACTATGCGTCCCGCGCCGTTGCCGTTTGTCCAAGCAATGTTCATGCTTGTTGTTGAAGGCGTGAAAACTAATGCGCTTGTTGAGGTGGTAGGTTCGGCGCAGACTGCGGCATCACCGGTGAGAACAATGTCGTCATAGCGCATTGTGCCGGTAGCGGCATAAGTGCTTGTTGATTGTGCCGGTTTATAATTTCCTGTATAAGGGTCAAATGATGAAACAATTCTAAAAGCCACGCTCGCATTGTTATTCAATGCAGGGACAGCACTAAAATCCACTTCTCTGGATGCTCCGGCGGCTATTCCGATACTTTGCGGTGATGTCGTGATGTCAGAGATTGTCGCCGGGTTCCAAGTGTTACCTGTACCGGATGCCGCCGTTGCAAACGTGAACATAGCATAATCCGTATAAGGACCGCCGACACCTGTTGTTGAATATTGAACGACAACCGTATTGTTAGCGGTAGTGCTGCATCTCAAGCTAAATCTTAATTTGATATTTGCCAAGCCTGAAGTTGAGGAAGCAATTTGAATACCTCGAGTTCGGTTGCCCGCTCCTGATGCGGGATATGTTGAGGTATTCATAGCCGTTGCCGAACTCGGTCCGCCTGCTGAAGTGCAGGTTACGCCGGTGAGGACAGTTACATTTCCGGTACCGGTAGCAGCAGAAGCTGTACAACCGGCAGTAGTGTAAGTTCCCCCTTCAAAGTCCCACACAGATTGCGAATAACCTGATATGGAAAATAAGAACAATCCCAAAACCAATAAAGATTGGAAAATTTTGGATTTGCGTACTGTTTTTTTCATAAAAAAAAATTTGAAATGATGATGCGAAAACGCACTTTGATTGCGGTGCAAAATTACTTAATTTTACTCAAAAAAAAGGATTGTCCTATTAATTTTTTGAGAAATATTAAAGGCTTAAAAAAACGGTTTTAATACCTTTAAAATAAATATTTTGCAAAAAAAAGCTCGTTCAGCATAATATTCGGATTTTAAAAATTTAGGAGAAGAATCGTTTTTAAAACATAAAAAACAGTTGTTCACAAATTCGTAATACGTAAATATCACTCCTTCGTGTGCACAATGTTTTTAGAACTTTGGCTTTTTATTTTTTCACGACATTTACAATAAATCATTTGCTAAGTCGTTGATAGTCATAGCATTTAAACTTGCATTACCCAACATAACTTTTTACTACACATGGCAATTAAAAAAACAGACGGGCAGAAGCCCGACACACAAACTTTACTTGAAAAACTCAACGAGTTTCGCGATAAATTAAGAGAAATTAAAAAGAAAGTCAACGAAAGCAAGGAATTGTTCGACTCGAACAAGTTTGACGACAAAAAATCTTAACGGGTGTTGATTTTTTAAAATATTAACCTGACCGCAATTTTTTACATCAAAAATGCAATTTTCGGAATAAAAATTTCCAAAGTGTGCAAATTGATGTAAAATTTTGCGGTCTTTTTTAGCCTAAATTCTTTGCAAACTTTCGTTTGAGATACCAATGCTTAATTTTTGAAAAAAAAATTTACCTTTGTGCCGAACACGGTTTCAAACATTGTAACATGAATGAGTTGAGTTTTGCCGAAGAAAATTATATCAAAAGCATCTATCATTTGTCGCGACAAGAGCCGGCAAGCACGACAAAAATTGCCGATTTTTTAGCGGCAAAACCCGCTTCCGTAACTGATATGCTCAAAAAGCTTGCAGCAAAAGAAATTATTTTTTATGAAAAATATAAAGGCGTAACACTTACGGAAGAGGGTGAAAAAATTGCTCTTTTTATTGTGCGAAAACATCGGCTTTGGGAAGTTTTTTTGGTCAAAAAGTTGAATTTTTCTTGGCATCAAGTCCACGAAGTCGCCGAACAACTTGAACATATTCAGTCTAATTTGCTAATTGAACGCCTCGACGCATTTTTATCTTTTCCTCGTTTTGACCCGCACGGAGACCCGATTCCCGACCAAAACGGTGTTATTTTGACAGTTCCGCAAATGCCCGCCGACTTGCTTGCCGTCGGACAAACTGCAAAAATTTCGGCGGTGCGCGATACAAGAACAGTCTTTTTGCAATATTTGGATAAAACAGGCTTATACATCGGCGCGGAAATATCTGTTTTGGACAAAATTGATTACGACGGCTCCTCTCAAATTTTAATTGACCAAGAAGAAAAGGTTTTTGTTTCAAAAGAAGTTTTGAAAAACTTGTGGGTTACGAAAAATAAATAAATTTCTTGCAGACTTTTTAGCCGGCTTGCAATTCATTGTGTAGCACGTAATCTGCTTGCCGGTGCTGCATTTTTTTTCAATTATTTTAAAAACTTAACAATCAAAGTTTTGTGCATTTTACTTTTGAAATTTACTTTTTGCATTACCGATACTAAACCGACGCGCAAAAAAAAACTCAAAAAAAAGTGCTTAAAGCTGTTTTTTTAATTTTTTTCACGGTAAATTGCAATATTAATTCATCTTTAACATTTCAATTACCATGCGATATTTTTTCGGAGTAACTTTAACGCTTGCTTTTTTGCTTTTGGCAAGCGTTGCTTTTCCGCAATCAAAATATCTGCGTTTTAAATCCGGTGATGTCGAATTTGTCCGCAACGGACACACTTTTGACGACATCAAAGGGAATTTTTCGGGGGCAATTATCGCGGACAACGCTCATCTTGTCGTCTGTTTTGAACAAATTCCCTCCTATGAAACGCAGTTAAAAATGCAAACAGACGGCATCAGGCTTTTGCAGTATATGCCTGATAATGCTTATTTTGCAAGCATCAAGACCAATATTCATGCCGATATTCTTCGTGCTTACGGAGTTGTCGGCATTTTTGAAATGACATCTGTCCAAAAGTCAGATGCACGCCTCAAAAACAGAGATTTTCCCGAATGGGCAATCAAAGAAGCCAACAAAGTTGATGTTTCTTTGGTGCTTTTTGACCGTTTTGAGGAAGTTTTTTTGAAAAATGAGTTGTCAAAACTCGGCGGAGAAGAAATTTCTCCTTTTTCAAAACTTTACAATACTTGGGAGGTCAGAATACCGATTTCACAAATTGATAATTTGTTAAAATCCGCTTGGCTTGCTTGGGCAGAACCGACCGGAGAACCTTTAAAAACAGAAAATTTTTACGGAAAAGCCAATCACCGCTCCGCTGTTTTGCAAGACGGCAGCAGACAATTAGCCGGTGAGGGCGTTGCGGTAGGCATTTGGGAAGCAGGCTCGCCTGACTTTGCTATCGGACCGCATTTAGATTTTACAGGACGTTTGACACAAGTTGAAGCCGGCACGGTCAGCAGTCATGCCGCGCACGTGGGCGGAATCGTCGGCGGAGCCGGATTTGTTGACCCATTCGGACGCGGCATGGCACCAAAAGCGAGCCTCTACGGGTACAGTGCGGGGGGATTCACAACCGAAGCCGATGCCGCAGTCGGCACTTACGGCGTGGTTATCACTTCAAATTCTTACGGCGGCGGTCCGACTTGCCCTTCGGGAACAAACTACGGCGACCCTTATTCGAGCAATAACCGCAGTCAGGACATTTTGTCCAACAACAGAATTTCGCTTTTAAACGTTTTTTCAGCCGGCAACTCACAAACTTCCTGCACGGGCGGCTGGGGAACGACGACAGGAAAAGCTGCTAAAAATACGCTTTGTGTCGCAAACGTTACGAGAACAGATGTTTTGGCTACATCAAGCAGTTGCGGACCGCTGCAAGACGGACGACTCAAACCTGAAATAT
The DNA here is from genome assembly GCA_052033485.1 of Bacteroidota bacterium. Lineage (GTDB taxonomy): Bacteria > Bacteroidota > Bacteroidia > Cytophagales > Bernardetiaceae > JBPOJO01. The sequence goes on from JBPOJO010000642.1 coordinate 9,438, forward strand.
CCGCGCTCGGCTCAAATGTGTATTCTTGCGGAACAACGGTAAATACCTACGCTTCAATGACCGGAACATCAATGGCTTGTCCCGGCGTGAGCGGAAAGATGGCGCAGTTGTATCAACGCTATCGTCAGCTCAACGGCAGTGCAAATCCTACCTCGGCACTTATGAAAGCCGTTGCGTGTAATAATGCGGAC
>JBPOJO010000717.1:0-2590 GCA_052033485.1 Bacteroidota bacterium
CTTAAATTTTTGTAAAATGTTACGGCGCATTAAGTTTTATGATTTGATTTTTTGGATAATTTGTTTCAAATTGCAGCCCATTATTGTCCTCAAATCCTGCGACAAAAACTTGGAAATTCTCCGAAAAATGAATAATGTAGCTTATTTTGGACAAGTTTTTACGCCGAAAAGTGTTGTAGCTGAAATGCTACAACTTCGTAAAAATGCCGGCGGAAGAACCTTAGAGCCTTCCTGCGGCGACGGTGCTTTTGCTGACGAAATACAGGCTTGTGTTCGCATTGAGTTGGATTCTCGTTTTTGCACGCCCGAAACACTTAATATTGATTTTTTTGATTATCCGCTTTCCGAAAAGTTCGACTGCATCATCGGCAATCCGCCTTATGTGCGTTTTCAAGACATTTTGCCCGAAACAAAAAGAAAATTACATTCCCGACTTTTTGACGAAAGAAGTAATTTGTATTTGTTTTTTATTGAAAAATGTATTCAACATCTGAATCAGGGCGGTGAGTTGATTTTTATTACACCGCGTGATTTTTTGAAGGCAACTTCGAGTATTCAACTCAATAAATTTATTTTTTCTGAAGGCACAATAACGGATTTGATAGACTTGGGGGACAAAAAAATTTTTGCCGGTTTCAATCCGAATTGCGTAATTTTTCGATTTGAAAAAGGAAATTTCACAAGAAAAACCAATCTCGGCAAAGAATTTATTTTGGCAAGCGGTCAACTGCTGTTTACCGACAATTTATATTCCGTTCGTTTCAACGAAATTTTTGAGGTAAAAGTCGGTGCGGTCAGCGGCAATGACAAAATTTTTACGAATAATGAATTCGGAAATTGCGATTTTGTCTTTTCCGCAACCCGCAAAACGGGCAAGACGAAAAGAATGATTTTTAATGAATTTCACCCTTTTCTTGAAACTTTTAAAAATGAGCTTCTTGCTCGCAAAATACGCCTTTTTGATGAAAAAAATTGGTGGCAATGGGGGCGTTTGCACCATATTTCGGGAAAAAAAAGGATATACGTCAATGCCAAAACAAGAACGAAAAATCCTTTTTTTGTGCATCATTCAAACGACTATGACGGCTCTGTTTTAGCCATTTTTCCAAAAAATCAAAACGCTGACATTCATCATTTGTGCGATAAATTAAATGCAGTCAATTGGGACGAACTCGGTTTTGTTTGCAACGGGCGATATATTTTTTCTCAAAAAAGTTTGGAAAACAGTTTGTTGCCCGAGTCTTTTAAAGCTGATTCTTTTTTTTCACCGCAGCCATAGTTTTCGACGGCTGCCGTTCGCAGCTCGCTTCTGAAATTTACTTTATTCCTTGTTTTTTTGCCCAAACATCAATTCGCGCAATTCGGCATCTTTTCCGAATTTCCAAATCATGCCGTCGACGTAATAATGATAAATGACCACCATCGTAAACGGTACAAAAAGCCACATTGCCCAACCTTTGTGCAATAAACCGAATATTTCAATTAAACCGACTGTCAGCCCGTAGAGCAAAGAAACGCCGAGCCATTTCAGCGCGATTTTTTTTACTTCGGGGTATTTTTTTTCTTGAAAACGCATCATCCAACCGTGATACTGAACATCGTGATAAGCCGTTTCGAGGGCTTCGGCTATCAAAAAAGGAGTTGCGGTGGCATAAAAAATGAAAAAATGCGTCGACAACGCGCTTGCCATTAGCAAAATTTTAGGGAGATTTATCCCCTCGCCTGCGGTTAAAAGCCAAATTTGCCGCAAAACAAACAAGAGGAGAAAAAATATGAATAAATTCCATGCGATAAATTCAATATCGGGCGGCATAGCCGGAAAATTCGCCCGTAAGCTCTCATAGACCACAATCGGACCTTTTATGTCTGTGTAATCGTTGAAAAAACAAGCAAACATTCCGGCGTAAAAAGTGCCGTAATCGAGCCAATTATCAATGTCCGCCGTGTCTTTGTTGATGCCTTTGTAGGCGCGAAGAAATCCGTAATGTTGTCGAATAATGTGATAACTGCCGTATATAGAGGCTGCAACAATCAATTCGCTTTCGGCATTAAGAAAAACAAAGACAAAACCGAGCAAAATGAAAAATAACAAGCCGTAAGTATGCGTCTTTTTGTGTTTTTCAAATTCAATTTTGTCGCAATGTGTGCGCGAAAATGTTTGAAAAATGTGCGGGTGGTCAAAAAAAGCGGTAAAAAGAAAATACGTAATTAAAACATTGTTGCCGTTAAGAATAAAGTCAAAATGATGCGCAGTTTGGTATATACCGAAAAAAAACAGTGTGAAAACACAGCTTCCGATAAAGAAAAATAAATCGTAACGCGCCCCGACAATCCATCGCGCCCGAAAAACTGAAGGCTTCATGGGATTATGAGTTAAAAATGGAGAATGAAAGGGCATTTCGCCGCCGCAAAGCGGTCTTATTTTTTGCCGTCGTCCAACAAGTTGTCAATTTTTTTCAAAACTTTATTCAAAACGGATTGCATATTTTTTTCGATACTGTCCGCGCTTTTGTCATTAATTTTTTGCGCCATATCACCGACGACTTTTTTATTTTTTTGCGCCTCCGACATCGCATTGATTTTTATCATT
>JBPOJO010000674.1:0-12982 GCA_052033485.1 Bacteroidota bacterium
AAAAGTGATGAAGAATATTTAGCGGAACTTTCCGCGCGTTTGCAGGCAGGAGAATATTTGGCAAGCGGTGAAATGAAAGATTATTGCCATTTAACGTATGAATTGCGCAACGAAATTACACCCGAATGTGTTTGCATTTTGGACGGCATTAATTGGGACAACCCGCCGAAAAGCCCCGAATTTTTGTCGGAAGAGTGGGAATTTATTCACGATGACCCGAGTCGGTTGAGAGTGAGGTTTAGGCACAAATTTTACCCTAAAATTGTGATTGGTTTTGACGAAAAGAACAGTCTGCGGGAGAACAGACCACATTGGCATCGAGAGAATCCCGATAATCTCAAAGAGTTTCCGTATTTAGACAAAAACGGAAATCCCGTCAGGCGCGGTTCGCCGAATTCACACATTTACACGAGAAAAAACAATGACAAACACTAAAAATTTTACGGAAGATTTTTTTTCTTGGTATGTCATTTATGATATGCCCTTTCAAAACCTTAGTTTTGATTTTGAAAAAAACTCTGCTACTCTTCATTTGTTAGATTTCAATCCGTCGGGAGATTACACGCCGATTCAACTCATTTTCCGGCAAGTCGGCAAATTTACACTTCGATATCCTGAGGAGAGCTTTGTCTTTCAGCCTATTTCAATTGTCAGAGCCGAGTGCAAGAAAATCAATGAATATTATTTTGAATTGTATTTGCACATTGATATGCCTAAAAAAGAATGTCAGTTTGGGAATCAGGAGATTACAGTGGCAGGCGAAATGTGCATCGGCTTTGAAGATTTGGACGTTATCGGAGGTCTGACGCGCGAACAAATGTTGCAAAAATGGGCTGATGAAAATTGATTCTTGTCGGCTAACCTTGATTTTGTTTTTTTCTCCGAATTAAATTTCGACATCGGCACAAAAAATAATTAAAAAAAAAGTCCGAAACGAAAAAAAAGATTACTTTTGCAAAAAAATATTTGAAATGACAACTTGGTTTAATTGCAAAGTAAGTTTCATTCGCCAACACGAAGACGGCACAATGAAGCGCGTAAAAGAAGCCTATCTTATAGATGCAATATCTTTCACGGACGCGGAAGCGCGCGTACATGAAGAAGTCGGGCAGCACCTCAGCGAGTTTATCGTCGAATCCGTTACCAAAATGAACGTTCGCGAAGTGTATCGCTACACAGACTCCGAAACTTGGTACAAATGCAAAGTTGTTTATCTTGCTTTCGATGAGGGAAAAGGAAAAGAAAAACTCATTACGGATTTAATGTTCATCACCGCGACCAATTTGCGTCAGGCTTATGACAGAATTGTCGAAAAAATGGGCAATATTCAACTTGATTATGAAGTTACCGAAATTTTGAAAAGCCCCATTGTCGAAGTGTATCGCTATATTTCGCCCGATGAGCGCATTACTCCGAATTTAAAACCGATTTCTTAAGATAAAACTAATATTAAAAACTAACATTTCTTAACGAAATGTTAGTTTTTAAATCGGCACAAATGAAATACAAACAAATGCTTGCGGGCGAAAATTTATACCTCTCGCCCGTCTCCTCAGAAGATAATGATATTTATTGCACTTGGTTGTCGAATCCGCGTATTTCCGTACATACGCGCGCATTCGGGGTGCTTTATACACAGGAGTTTGAAAAAAAACATTTGGAAAATATAACGTCCGGCACGCAATCAAACGCACGCATGATGGCGGTCGTGCAGAAGCGCGACAACTCCTTAATCGGCTCCGGCGGCTTTTTTGACATTGATTTTTTGAACAGGAGAGCCGAAATGGGCATTATTATCGGCGACGAAAGATTGCACGGAAAAGGCTACGGAACAGAAGCGACAAACTTACTTTTGGAATACGCTTTTACGATGCTGAACCTGAATGCCGTATTTCTTAACTTTTATTCATTCAACAAAAAAGGGAAAAAAGTTTATGAAAAATGCGGTTTTAAGTACGCGGGAACGATGCGCGAAGCGCGAATCATCGGCAATCGCAAATTTGACATGATAACAATGGACATTTTAGCCTCTGAATTTAACAGCAATTTTCTCGAAAAAATTATTGATAAGTAATCAGCCAAAATTAAAGTTTAAACCTTAAACCTATAAGGTTTTTAAAAACCTTATAGGTTTGAAGCAAAAACGACTCAAGAACTAAAATTTCTTGTACCTAAATTGCACTTTTAAATTGCCCAATTACTTATTGCTTAATTGTAACGAAATATTTTGTTTGACAAAAAAAAGTAGCAAATTGCTTATTCTGCAAGGCTTAAAAATAATTTAGACTAAATCTAAATAATTTTTTCAAAATTTGCATTTCTGTTCTCTCTTTTGATTAATTTTGCGCCCGAAACAAATATTTTTCACAGATGAAACAGCAAATTCTTTGGGTTTTAACGGCGGTAGCCTTGTCCGTTTTAGCGTCTTACACCTTTCTTTCCTTCAAAACAAGCGGCACGCACGAGCATCATGATGCGCACGAATCGGTCGCTGCGGCAAAAGAACATCACCACGAAGGAGAAAAACATGAGGAGGAAAGCTCAAAAGGACACGCGGAAGAGCATATTTTGATTTCTTCCATGCAACGTTTTCAATGGTTCGGCAACAAATTATGGTTTGCCGGAAATGCAGAAAATTGGGAATTAGCCGGCTTTTACACACATGAATTAGAAGAAGTTGCCGAAGAAGTTATGGAGGCAAAAATCACCGATGACGGCGCGAATATTTCGGATTTGATGTCAAAAATTGCCATGCCGAACATAGAAAATTTGGAAAAAGCAGTCAAATCGAAGGATAAAACCGCTTTTTTGGAACATTACAAAATGCTCATTAACACCTGCAATTCTTGTCATCAAACAGCAGGAAAGCCTTTTATCAAAATTAAAACCCCCGAAAAACCGATTGCGGATATGCAAGATTTTTAATTTTGAACGCAAAAAAGACTCGCCGGAAGTTTTTTTTTCAATGTCAAAAGCTCTGTTAAGTTAAAAAACACACCCTTAGCGACTTTAAGACACTAAGGATGTCTTTTTTAACTTAACAGAATTACGTTTTCTTAGTTAGGCGTAAAACTTTTTAAGATATTGACTGCCGTGTCGTAGTCGGCACTTGTGTAAGAAAGCCAAATATACATCGAAACATCGGGATAATCAGGGTCAACGAGGAGCAGCAAACTGACCGGCGCGCTTCCCGAATAACCGTCAATGTAGCAACCCCAATAACCGTTGAGACTTTCCATGTAGTTCGGAGAACCCTCATAAGAAATGTTGTTTTCACGCGCCCATCGCGACAATGATGAAGCCATTTTATTGTAAGCCAAATTTTCGCCGGTGCGCGGATAAATTGTCAAATTCATCGTTCGGTTGCCCGCAGAGAAAGAGGTCTCAGTATTGGTCAAAACTTTAAAACTTGACGGCACTTTAAATTTAGTGCGATAGTCGTCCCAAGTCCACTCTTGCATTTGCGCCTCAGCCGCAAATGAAAAAGCGAAAACGAATAACAAGAGCAGAAAAAAAGGTTTTTTCATAAAGTTTAATGTTTAGTAATGCAATCATTTGAGCGCAAAATTTATACCGTTTTTTGCATTTTTTCAGATTTAAAAAAAAATTTTTTCGTATCAAAAAAACTGTTTATGATTTGCGTATTTGAAAAAAATTATTAACTTTGCAGTAATTCACTAAACAAAACCATCAAAAATGAATAATTCTGAGGGAACAATTCTTTCATTCATCGCAGGCATCGCCATCGGTGCGTTAATCGGCGTTTTAGTTGCGCCCGATAAAGGCAGTAAAACACGCGAAAAAATCGCTTTGAGGTCGCAACAACTTAAAAGCGAATTAGAGGAGCAAGTAGAAGTCAGCAAAGAAAAAATCGAAAAATTTGCCGACAACGTCATGCGTCGTCGCGCTGCAACTGTCGAAGAAAACGCTTAGAATTTCATTTTCCAAGCCGCAAAATAATTTTGCCGATTTTAGTGAGAGTATTTTGCTAAAAGCCGACTTTTGAGTCGGCTTTTTTTGATGCGGACAAAAAAAAACAACCGACAAAAATCAGTTGTTTTTTTCAATCGTTTGCAAAAATTTTAACGACCTTGCATAAAACCACCGCCGGGCATATTTTTTCTCAATTCTTCCATTTCTTTGCGAAACTCTTCGCGCGTAACTTTTTTGCCTTCGTCGGGAACTTTCATTTCGCTTTTTTTGAGTTTTCTCAAATCAATTTTAACCACTTTTGTAACCGCTTCCCCGTCATTGACATCAATTTCGAGAATAGTTCCGGGCAAAGAGTGCATCATATCGGGTCCGACGGGCAGCGGCAATTTTTCTGCAAACCATGCCGTAACGGACATTTTTCCGCCTCCGAAGGGGCTTTCCGTTTCCAAAGTTGCTTTTTTGCAGGTATAGCCTTGAATAACTTTTGTCTCTTCGGCTAATTTCCACGCCGGAATTTTAAGCGAATCGGCGATGAGATATTTTTTTCCCATCACCTCGCGCATTTCAAGTCTTTGCTGCGTTTCTGTGTTTTGATAAGTTTCTGCCGCGCTGAAACGGAACTTCATTCGCGGTCTTTTTGCGTTCATATCCGCGTCTGCTTCCGGGTCATCTTCTTCTATCGGCAAATACAAAGCCTCGTGATTTCGGAAAAATAACTCGTAATTTTCGGTTTTGAATTCGGGAATCATGGCTTTCATTTGCTCCTTTTCGGGCGGAATTCGGCGGTGCATATTGATTGTAACCGTGTATTCGATTCGCCCCTCTTGATTATTTTGAGCAAAAACTGCAAAAGATTGTAAAAAAAACAAAATTGCCAAAAAAGATTTCATGGTAAGGTATTTAGTGTCGCAAAGCTAAGGCTAAAAAAAATACACTTGCGTTAATGAACCTTTGTCTAAGGTTAATCAAGGTTAATAAATTCGATTTTTCGCTGAATTCTGCCTAACTTTGTCAAAAAAAAATGCCCCGACGTAAAAAAAATATTACCATGCTGCTGCTGATTGCATCAAGTTTGCTCCTGATGATATTGCTGCAAGCATTTTGGATAAAAAATGTTTTTCAAGATGAGTACGAAAATTTTGAAAAACAAGCCGATATGTCCTTTCACACGGTCATTCAGCAAATACAAGATTCTGTTTTTCAAGCCTCTATTAAACCGATTCGCGAAGGTGAAATTAATATTTCAGACACATGCAATAAAGGTTTTCCGCCCGATATCAACGCTATCAAACTTGATTCGCCGAAAGTTACTATCTATACCAAAAATTTTCATTATCAACGTCCTTACAACCCCAAAAACGAACCCGACGCGGAAGCGCAATACAAACACCGTAAAATGCGGATTCAATTTCATGCAAAACGCGATTCTATGCGCGGCGTTTTTCGTTCCGTCATTAAGAATATTCACGAAACCTCCAAACAAACACATTTTGTCGTCAATCTCGAAAATGATTCTCTTCCTTTGACTTTTTTGAAACAAAAATTTCATGCTGCTTTCGCCAACATCAGCGACGAAACGAATTTTATAATTTTGGTTGCGGACAATCCGCATGAGTTTATGAAGGAAGAAAAACTGCAAACAACACCTTGTTTTGCCGTTACGACGCAAAAATTTTATACGGCGCAATTCGACAATATTTATCCTTTTTTGCTCCGAAAAACGGCTCCGCACATATTATTTTTAGTTTTTCAACTCACTTTGACGATTGCAGCTTTTGTAACGATTTTTAGGAATTGGTCGCGGGAGGAAAAATTATTAAAAATGAAAAATGATTTTATCAGCAACATTACACACGAGTTAAAAACGCCGATTGCGACCATTTCCATTGCGATTGAGGCTTTGCGCCGATACAATGCGCTGCAAAATCCGCAACTGACGGAGGATTATCTCAATATTTCGCAAAATGAACTTAATCGTTTATCGCTTCTGACGGAAAATATTATGCGTTCGGCTTTACTTGAACAGCGCGATTTTTTATTGAAAAAAACAGAAACGGATTGGAAAGAATTGGTTGAAAAAGCTATTTTTTCGATGAAAATTCTTTTTGAAAAATATCAGGCGAATGTTCAATGTGATTTTTTCGGTGAAAATTTTATTTCTTACGGCGACATTTTGCACCTCAACAATCTTGTTTACAATTTGCTTGACAACGCACTCAAATACGGAGGTGAGAATCCCGAAATTTACGTTCGGGTGCAGGCTGAAGAAAATGACATTATTTTGAGTGTTTCTGACAAGGGAATCGGCATTCCGCAAAGTGAGCAGAAGCGCATTTTTGAAAAATTTTACCGTATTCGGCACGGGGATTTACATGAGGTTAAAGGCTACGGCTTAGGGCTTAGCTACGTTGCCGAAGTGGTCAAAAAACACAACGGGGAGATTAAAATTGACAGTTCGCCCGATAAAGGGAGTTGTTTTACGATAGTTTTTCCGAGAAATTGTCGTTAGCGAAACGTACCACGATTTTCTAAAATCGTGAATTGAGCGAATTGAAAACTCGCCCTGCGGGATAACCCAATCCGGAATTACGGCTTTTGATTCATATTGGCATCAATGAAAGAGAAATTTGGCAAATATTTTTCGGCTTTGTAAATTGCTTGCGCATGTAAATGAGCCTGTCTGACTTTTCGGACAGCATCACATAACTGCCTTAAATTGAAGGAATTAAACATAGTCTTTAACGCATAACACCCTGAGTGTCTCCGAGAACTCAGGGTGTTATGCGTTAAAGACTGCAAAAAAATTACGCCGGAACGCCCTTGCCTTGTTTTTCCGTATTGTTGAGAATGTTGAGAATATCATTTTTGCTCAACGCACCCAAAGCATCAAGGGCTTGACCGCCGCCGTAAAGATTTATCGTGTAATCAGCGATTGCCTCAAATTTTTCGGGCATAACTCCTGCTCCCGAAAACGAACCGTACAAGCCGTTTTCGCTCAACCAAGCCTCAAATCGCTCAATAAACGCCAAAGCGCCTGCCTTATTATCCGATTTTTCAATCCCGAAAATTTGCGCGCCCAAACGTGCAAAACGCTCATGCGCACGATTATTTTCCCAAAGCCAACGGAAATAAGCAGGGTACAAAATCGCCAAACCGCGCCCGTGGGCAAGTTGCGGATAGAATCCACTTGCCGCATGCTCAATGTAATGCAAAATAAAGCCCGAAGCATTCCGCCCGACCGCTTGATAGCCGCCCAACGCCAAGTCTGCCGCCCACAACAAATCTGCCCGAAGCGATACATTTTGCAAATCTTTTAACAATTTGGGCAAAGTTTCCACCACCGTCAGCATCACCATTTCGCTGTGCCTGTCGGCTATCACCGAATCATTGCCGCCCAAAATATAATTTTCAAAAACGTGGCTCAAAATATCCGCAGCACCGTCTTGTGTGATGGTTTTATTCAGCGAAAGCGTGTAATGTGGATTTAAAAACGCCGTTTTAGGGATTAACATTGGTGAGGCGAGCAGCGATTTTCCGTTTGTCGCAGCGTCTGAAATCACGGAAAAAATCGTTACTTCCGCGCCTGTTGCCGCAGTCGTAGGAATCGCCGCAACGGGAGCAGCTCCGCTTTGAGTACCGAATTTGCTGCCGCCGATAACATAATCCCAAATATTATCCGCTTTTTCGTGCAACAAAACAGCAATTCCTTTGGCAGCATCAATGACCGAGCCGCCGCCGAAGGCAATGATAAAATCTACCCCTTCGGCACGGGCAAACTTAGCTGCCGCATTGACAGTTTTTGCTTGCGGATTCGGTTCTATCCCTTTAAAAATAACGGTTTGAACACCCGCTTTTTCAAAAGCATCTTGCAAGGGAGCGAGATAACCGAGTTTTTCAAGCGAGCCGCCGCCCATGAGGATAAGGGCTTTTTTGCCGAGTGCCGCCGAAGCAGCAACAAAATTGGATAACATATCTTGACCGAAAAAAATCTGTGTCGGGATATGAAGTGCAAAACTGTTCATTTTTGAAATATTGTTTTGTCGGAAAAATAAAAAATTGTCGCAAGGAAAATACGAAAAACAAACCTGCCATAAGCGCAAATGTTTCAACCGCATTTGCACTTTGTTTCGGCAAGTAAAGAATTTTTAAGGAAAAATCAAAATTTTTGTATCGGTCTGCAATAATTTTTTACCTAAAAGTTCTAACGCAGCGGTAAAACCCCATCTGTCCCTTTCTTTTTTCTTAATCAACTGTTAAACAATACATTATATTTTTTAGGCGTAGCCGCAATCAAGCTAACTTGTATTTTTTTTACAAAAAATTTGCTCAATTTCTTGTCTGAAATTATTTTATCCAAAAAATTTCGTTTTGATTGCAAAACTCACTTTGGGCTTTGTTTGAAATGAGCGAAAAATGCCGAAAAAAAATATATTTTAAAAAAAATAAGACTTTTTCTTAAATATATTTTGTAAAAAGAAAAATTGTATTTAATTTTGCGCTCCGAAATTTACCGCCTTTACGGAGGCGGGCTTGTTTTATTTGTTTAAACCATCAATGCAATGCCGATAGGAATTATTGGAAAAAAAATCGGAATGACTAGCATCTACGATGCCAATGGACATAGTGTCGCATGCACAGTGATAGAGGCTGGTCCTTGCGTAGTTACGCAAGTGCGTACGAAAGACAAAGACGGATACGAGGCTATCCAACTTGGCTTTGGAGAAAGAAAAGAAAAAAATACTTCAAAAGCCCTTTTGAACCACTTTAAAAAAGCGGGTACAAGCCCGAAAAGAAAAGTTCTTGAGTTTCGCGACTTCGGCAAATTCTACGGAAAAGAAGTCGAACTCGGTCAAACGCTCAGCGTTGCCGATGTTTTTAACCAAGGCGACAAAATTAATGCAAGAGGCATAACAAAAGGTAAAGGCTTTCAAGGTGTTGTCAAACGTCACGGCTTTAGCGGTGTCGGCGGTCAAACACACGGTCAGCACAACCGTTTGCGCGCTCCGGGTTCATTAGGTGCATCATCTTACCCGTCAAAAGTTATCAAAGGTATGCGTATGGCAGGTCGCACAGGCGGCAAATCCGTGCATATTCGTAACTTAAAGGTTCTTCAAGTTGTTCCCGAAAAAAATCTTTTGGTGATTTCGGGTTCTGTTCCGGGTGCTAAAAATTCGATGATTATTCTCGAAAAGTAACCCTTCTATTTTCTTCATTGTAAATCTTTTAATTTTCCGCAAAATGCAAGTATCGGTAAAAGATATAAAAGGAAACGAAACGGGCAGAATCGTCAATCTTCCGCAAGAAATATTCGGCGTTGAACCGAACGACCATGCTATTTATTTGACTGTTAAGCAATATCTTGCTAACCAACGTCAAGGAACGCATAAGTCGAAAGAAAAATGGGAAGTTGCGTATTCTACCAAAAAAGTTGTTCGTCAAAAAGGCTCCGGCGGCGCACGTCACGGCAGCATTAAGTCAGGTACTTATGTAGGCGGCGGTCGTATCTTCGGACCCAAACCCCGTGATTACAGTTTCAAAATCAACAAAAAGGTTAAATCCTTAGCGCGTGCTTCAGCTTTGAGCTACAAAGTGAAAGGCAATGCTTTGACGATTGTTGAGGATTTCAGTTTTGCCGCACCGAAAACAAAAGAATTTTTGAGCGTTTTGAGCAACTTGTCGCTCAACGGCAAAAAAACTTTATTTGTTGTCGGCGATAACAGCGAAAACGTTTACCTTTCCGCACGCAACATTCCCGGTGCGTCTGTTGTAAAGGTTGATAGCCTTAACACCTATCAAATTCTCCACGCAGATAACTTGGTATTCTGCGAAGGAACACTCGGTAAATTGAATGAGTTTTACGCTTAAAAAGAAACCTCAATATGAAGGCTATTCTCAGAAGACCTGTTGTCACCGAAAAAGCATCTGCTCAAAACGAAAAAGGTGTTTATGTTTTCGAAGTTGACATAAAGGCAAACAAAATCGAAATCAAAAATGCGGTTCAAAGAATGTACCCGGACGTTAAAGTTGTTGATGTCAGAACGGCTACTATTTTAGGAAAACCGAAATCTCGCCACACCAAAAGAGGCGTGAGTTCAGGTCGCACTTCTACTTACAAAAAAGCTTTTGTGAAAGTTGCGGAAGGAAATATCATTGACTTCTTCGAAGGCACAAGTGCTAAATAATTTGTTTTTTGTTTCATTTCAAAGGCATGAATAGCGCGTTTCAAATGGGGAAACGCGCTGAAAAGCCTTATTAAATTTTCTTTCACAATGGGAATTAAAAAATTAAGACCCGTTACACCCGGTACTCGTTTCAGAGTGGCTCCCTCTTTTGAGGAAATAACCAAGTCAACCCCCGAAAAGTCGTTGACGGTATCTATCAGCAAATCCGGTGGTCGTAACAACCAAGGTCGTCGCACACAGCGACAAATTGGCGGCGGGCACAAAAGACGTTATCGTCTTATTGATTTTCTCCGCGACAAACGCGAAATTCCCGCAACGGTCAAATCGGTCGAATATGACCCGAACCGTACCGCGCGTATCGCTTTGCTTTTCTATGTTGACGGCGAAAAACGTTACATCATTGCTCCCGAAGGCATCAAAGTCGGACAAACTGTTATCGCAGGTCCTACTGTTGCGCCCGAAGTCGGCAATGCTCTTCCTCTTGGTGCTATGCCGGTCGGTACTGTTGTTCATAATATCGAACTCCGTCCCGGTAAAGGCGGCGCAATGGCGCGTAGTGCCGGTTCTTATGCTCAATTAGTCGCACGTGACGAAAAATATGCAACACTCAAATTGCCCTCAGGCGAGTTGCGTTTAGTCTTGTGTGCGTGTTATGCAACGGTTGGCTCTGTTTCGAACAGCGACCACCTCAACGTTACGCTCGGTAAAGCCGGTCGCAAACGTTGGCTTGGTTCTCGTCCGCGCGTTCGTGGTGTTGCCATGAACCCTGTTGACCACCCGATGGGCGGTGGTGAAGGTCGTGCTTCCGGCGGGCAGCCGCGTTCTCGCAAAGGCTTATATGCTAAAGGCTTGAAAACGCGCTCTCCGAAAAAGTACTCTAATCGTTTCATTGTTTCACGCAGAAAGTCTAAATAGAAATGGCACGTTCGTTAAGAAAAGGTCCGTATGTCGACCCAAACTTGGACAAAAAAATTGATGAGCTTAATAAAACCGACAAAAAGAAAGTCCTTAAAACTTGGTCGCGTCGCTCTATGATTACTCCCGATTTCATCGGGCACACTTTTGCGGTTCATAACGGTAATAAATTTATTCCCGTGTATGTTACCGAAAATATGGTAGGGCATAAACTTGGAGAGTTCGCGCCTACTCGCAACTTCCGCGGTCACATTGCCAAAAAAGACAAGAAGAAGAAATAGTTAACTTTTTCGTTAACACAACCTTACAAGTATGGAAGCAACAGCAATACTTAAAGATGCTCCTTTTTCGCCGCAAAAAATGCGCTACGTCGCTGATATGATTAGAGGACGGCAGGCTACTTGGGCACTTAACGCGCTCAAATTTGAAACCAAACAAGGCGGCAGATATTTACATAAATTGCTTTTATCGGCTATTGCAAACTGGGAAAATAAACACCCCGATTTACTCGCCGAAATGAGCGAACTCTACGTCAAAGAAATTCGCGTGGACGGCGGCAGACACATGAAACGTGTACGCCCTGCTCCCCAAGGTCGTGCTTACAGAGTGCGCAAACGCTCTAACCACGTTACTTTAGTCGTTTCTTTGCCCGCAGAGCCGAAGTTCGATACGCCCATTGAGGCAGTCGACTTTTCTGCTGACAATACAGCAAACGTTTCAAACGATTCCACCCAAAACCAAGATTAAGAAATGGGACAAAAGGTTAACCCTGTCGGTCTTCGCTTAGGTATCATCAAAGGTTGGGAATCCGGCTGGTACGGCGGTCGTGATTTCGCCGACAAGCTTGTTGAAGACGAAGCTATCCGCAAATATATCCGTGCGCGTATTCAACGCGGCGGTATTTCTAAAATCGTTATCGAACGCACTATGCGTCGCGTTACGATTACGATTCACACATCAAGACCCGGCGTTGTCATCGGCAAAGCAGGTCAAGAAGTGGACAAAATCAAAGAAGAGTTGAAAAAAATCACAAGCAAAGACGTTCAGATTAACATTATTGAAATCAAACGTCCGGAGCTTGATGCTAAATTGATTGGTGAAACTATCGCTCAACAACTCGAAGCGCGTATGTCGCACAGAAGAACCATGAAACAAGCAATTGCTAATGCTCTTCGTGTCGGTGCGCAAGGTATCAAAATCAAATTGTCAGGTCGTTTGGCAGGTGCCGAAATGGCGCGTGTCGAAGAGTACAAAAAAGGTCGTGTGCCTTTGCATACCCTTCGCGCTGATATTGATTATGCAATTTCCGAGGCTTTGACCATCTACGGCAAAATCGGTATTAAAGTTTGGGTATTTCGCGGTGAAGTTTACGGTCGTGTTGACCTCTCTCCGAACAGCGAACAAGCTGTTGCCGCTACGGGCGGAACTGCTAACAATGCCGGCGGCTCACAAGCTCGCAGAGGCGGCGGCGGCGGTTATGACGGTGAAAACAACAATCGTCGTCAAGGCAACGGAAATAACCAAAACAACAACAACAGAAAGAAAAATAATAACCAAAACAACAATCGCGGCGGTAATAACAACAATCGCGGCGGCGGTGGCGGCGGTAAGAAAAAATAAGCTATATCGGCTCTCGGAGCCTGCCCGTTTTTTCATTTTTCTTTTATCAAAAAAGGCAGTCTGCAAAGAACTGCCTTTTTTTTTTCAATGTTTTTGATTATTTTTGGCAAAACGTAAATCAGCCCGAATTCCTAAAAGTGCAGCAAAAGCAGAAAGTTTGGCAAAAAAAAGCGTAATTATTTAGCCGGAGTGTACCGCGAGCTTCAGCTTGCGGATTTAAGGAGAAAAGTATCCTCAACAAGCGAATATTAGGTCGCAAGCTAAAGCTCGCGCTACATTCTTTGGCAAACCGGCTTCATAGTTACAAAAAAAGCGTAATTATTTAGCCGGAG